>JAHEJT010000276.1 GCA_024638765.1 Verrucomicrobiales bacterium | reverse complement strand
CACGTCCGGCAGATTCACCGTGATCTCCCGGTCGAATCGCCCCGGACGCAACAGCGCCGGGTCCAATACGTCGGGACGATTGGTCGCCGCGATGATTATTACTCCTTCCTGGGTGTCGAACCCGTCCATCTCCACCAGCAAGGCGTTCAAGGTCTGCTCACGCTCATCGTGTCCGCCGCCCAGTCCGTGCCCTCGATGACGGCCCACCGCGTCAATCTCATCTATGAAGATCAGGCAGGGTGCACTCCGCTTGCCCTGTTCGAACATGTCGCGCACCCGCGAAGCACCCACCCCCACGAACATCTCCACGAAATCCGATCCGCTGATCGTAAAAAACGGCACATCCGCCTCGCCTGCGATGGCACGCGCCAACAGCGTTTTCCCCGTCCCCGGGGGACCCACCATCAGCACGCCCTTGGGGATCCGCCCCCCGAGACGCTGGAACTTTTTCGGGTCCTTGAGAAACTCCACGATTTCCCAGACCTCCTCCTTGGCCTCCTCCACTCCCGCCACGTCCTTGAACGTGATCTTGTTCTTGTCCATGGCCATCATCTTGGCCTTGCTCTTCCCGAAATTCATCGCCCCCCTCCCGGCCATCCGGACCTGCTGACGGAAGAAGAAATAGAGAATCAACAGGATCAGCAGAATCGGAAGCAAACTCACCAGCAAGGCCCCGCCCCAATTCTGATCCACGTCAAACGTGTAGGGGATCTTGTGCTCCGCAAGCAGCGCCAGCAACTCGTCCTCGGCAAAACTCAAATGCACCAGCGCTTTGAATCGCTGCTCCGGTTTCTCCGCGCCCATCTCCGTCCCCTCGGACTCATAGACACCCGTGACATATTCCTGTGTGCTGCCCTCAGTCCGCACGATCTTCAGCGGGCGACTCTCGTCCGCTATGATCCGCTCGCCCTCCACTAACTGCCGGAACTGCGGCCAGGAGACCTCCTTCAATCCGGCCTCACCACCCTTGAACACAAAGGCCCCCCCAATCAGCATGATCGCGATCGCCAGAAGAATCAGCCCGCGCCAGTTGAATCCCGGATCATTGCCCTGCTGCCCTTGCCTGGGGTCGTGATTCCGCGGCGCGTTAGGATCGTTGTTTGACATTATTTAACCGGCCGTCCGTGGCGGCCTCAATTACGGCACGCTAGCATATCGACCTTCCCTTTGCAATGGCTGCCGGAATCCCGTTTCTTTTCTTCCAACTGCCCCTTTTTTCTGTAATTTATGGAAAACGGTGACACTGGCCCCCGTCGCCTCCCGCGACCCCGGCCCCGTCGGTCTCAGAATGCATCACCCAGGTAATCTTCAGGACGAAGACACCCATCCGCAGCCTCCCGCAGCGCCGCACCCTAAACTGCGCCGCGACTCCCGCGGACTCTCTGCCGGCCTCTCCCCTCCGCGTCGCCTCAGCCTCTTCCAACGGCTGCGCCAGAAATACCTGCGCAAGGAGAAAAGTCCCACCGCGCGCTCCATGCTGCCGCTGCTGATTAAGGTCTTCGCCGGCTTCACCAAGTTCGACGGCAAAATCCTCGAGCGCGACATCGACTCTTCTCTCGGCTTCCTGCGCTACGATTATCCGGAGACCATCTATTCCGAACTCCGCACCCTCTATCGCAATGCCCTCGATGAGCCGCAAAACCTCAACGAAATGGCGGAGGAACTCTCCACCAAGCTCAGCCTCGAAGAAAAAATTCTACTCGGCGTCCAGCTCTACATCCTTATCTCCCGCGCCGACCTCCAGCGCGATCAACTCATCAGCTTCTACCTCTTCATGACCAACCTGGGCATCGCTTCCCAGGCCATCGATATCGTTTACCAACTCAATACCAGCGAACTCGACCCCAATGTCCCCCGCACCGAGGCCGCCCAACCCCTCGAAAGCCTCGTCCTCGCCCCCGCCAAACCCGCCGACATCGTCTTCGATGCCCTCTCCCCGGGCCATCGCCTCGCCGCCTTCCGCTTCCAGAACATGATCCTCCTCAAAAACGTCGGCACCGAAACCGTCATCGCCCGCGGCCGGCAACTGCGCGAAGGAGAATTCTGCAGCATCTACGAAGGCCAACGCATCCTCCTCCAGGAAATGGTCCTCGATTACCAGGACCTCGTCTTTTACTTCAATGCCAAGAAAGACGTCTCCTCCACCCAGCTCTACCTCTCCTTCGGCATCGGCGGAAATCCTTATGTCGAAAAATCACTCAGCAAACAAAGCGTCCTCGAAATCAAGTTCGGCCTCGGCATCAGCGTCAATGCCCTCCGCGATACCCGCGCCACCATCAATGGCGTCCGCCTCCAGAAAGGCACCCAGATGGCCGTCTCTCTCCGGGACAAAATCGTCTTCCGCAACAAAACCGAAGTCTCCTTCAGCGAACTCCGCCGCCGCGCCCGCGAACTCGGCGGCAAATTCGATCTCCTCCCCACCAAGTCGGAATACCTCGTCTCCAATAATCCAAATCTCCTCCGCAAAGGCGATATCCTCCTCTCCCCAGGCGCCAGCGGCGAAATCCTCCTTCGCATCCGCTGCGATTACCAACGCAAGACCGGCGAACTCGAAGTCCTCTCCGCCGACCGCCCCATCTACGTCCAGAATTACCCCGTCCGCTATCGCGCCTCCCTCACCGACGGCGACACCATCAGCATCGGCGACGGCCAACTCCTCCTCTGTGATTTCAGCGAACGCATCATCGAGGAACAACGCAACATCGTCCGCACCCTCGCCATCAATGATCTCACTCAAAGCTACGATCACCGCGAGACCGCCCTCGAAAACATCTCCCTGCGCGCCCAGCGCGGAGAAATGATCTGCGTCATGGGTCCCAGCGGCTGCGGGAAAAGCACCCTCCTGCGCAGCCTCGCCGGCCAGCTCCGCCCCAGCCAGGGCGAGATCCTCCTCGACGGCGTCTCCCTCTACGATAGCGAGAATCTCAGGAATCTAACCCCCTACATCTCCTTTATCCCCCACGAAGACGCCTTCGACGCCCTCCTCACCGTCCAGGAAAATATCGACTTCGCCGCCGCCCTCCGCGCCCCGCACTTCGCCCCGGCCGAACGCAAACGCCGCGCCGATGCCAAACTCGTGGAACTCGGCCTCAATGAACGCCGCCACCGCCTCGCCGGCGATCCCACCAACAAAAACCTCAGCGGCGGAGAACGCAAACGACTCAATATCGGCATGGACATGATCGGCATCGCCGACGTCTACCTCTTCGATGAACCCACCTCCGGCCTCTCCTCCAAGGACTCCGAACACCTCATGGAAATCATCCGGGGACTCTCCCATAACAAGATCATCTTCGTCAGTATCCACCAGCCCAGTGCCAAGCTCTTCCAGATGTTCTCCAAGGCCCTCCTCCTCGATCACGGCGGAAAAATGGCGTTCGTGGGAACCCCGGACGAAATGCTCGCTTACTTCGAAGATGCCCGGGAACAGGAATCCGTCCGCTCCATCCCCGCCGACCAGGAAGCCTTCACCGAAGCACCCGACCGGCGCCAGCCCGATTTTATCTTCGATGTCCTCGAAACCCCTCTGCGCGATCTCAGCGACGACATCATCTACGAACAAGACGAACACGGCCACCTCGTCCCCGCCCGCCGCTTCAGCCCCGCCTTCTGGCGCGACCGCTTCGCCGCCCACCGGCTCATCGAAGAAGTCAGCCACACCCGCCTCGGCGATGAACCGCTCGACGAGAGCGCCGCCCAGGCCCCACCCCAACCCCCGCACCGCAGCTTCAAAGATGAAGCCACCCATCTCTCCACCCTCATCAAACGCTCCTTCCTCAGCAAACTCCGAAACCGCTCCAACCTCGCCACCACCGTCCTCGAAGCGCCCCTGCTCGCAATCCTCGTCTCCCTCGTGCTCCGCTACTCGGAGGAAGGCGCTTACAACTTCGCCTCCGCTTTCCACATCCCCACTTACCTCTTCATGACCCTCGTCATCGGCCTCTTCCTCGGACTCACCAACAGCGCCGACGAAATCATCCGCGAGCGCGTCCTCCTCCAGCGCGAACGCAACCAGGGCATCCGCCCCTCTTATTATATCATCAGCAAATTCATCACCCTCGGCATCTTCGCCCTCGTCCAGTGCATCATTTACCTCCTCATCGCCAACAGCATCCTCGCCATCCGTGATATCTTCCTCATCAATCTCTTCTGGATGTTCGCCACCACCATGATCGGCGTCGTCGGCGGCCTCCTCATCTCTACACTCGTCTCCAGCGCAAAAACCGCCCTCAACGTCATCCCCCTCGTCCTCATCCCCAACATCATCCTCGGCGGCGCCCTCATCAAATACGAGGAAATGAACCGCGACCTCGACCTCCTCTATTACCTCAAGCGCTGGGTCACCCCCGCCGCCGCCCAGGAAGATGAAGATCGCGCCCGCAGCAGCGGTCTCAAAGTCCCCGCCATCTGCCAGATCATGCCCCTGCGCTGGTCTTACGAGTCCGCCATCATCGCCCACGCCCAACTCAACCCCATCTCCGCCTTCCAAAACCGGCTCAAGGATC
>JAHEJT010000106.1:11873-16782 GCA_024638765.1 Verrucomicrobiales bacterium | reverse complement strand
AGCGAAGGCGAAACGATTCCATTCAAAGTGGACCGGCCGGGCGAAGGCACCGTCGAACTGATCGTGACCAAGTTGAGGGAAGAGGAAACCCTGGGCGCGGAGGAAAAGAGAAGTTGGTGGAGCAAGGCAGTGGAGCGTCCGCGCCTGCGCAAGGTGGGGATCGGACCGGAAGCGACGCCGATCATTGTGGCAGCATTGCGGGAGCATGGCCCCGCCGTGGAAGCCGGCATTGAGGAGGGGGACGAGATTTTAGAGTTGAACGGAGAGAAGCTCTACAACTCCGGTATGCTGGATCAGTACGCCAGCGAGAATCCCGGTGTGCCCATGACAATTTCGATTCGGCGTGGGGAAGAAACCCTGCTGTTGGAGGCGGTGTCCCGGATGCCCGAAAAGCCTGGGACCGTGGAGCAGGCGGAGCTGGGAATTGCGCAGTTTCGCGTGGATCCGAGCACCGAGGTTTTGATTGAGCATCCGCCGGTCCACCTACAGATCTCCAAGACGCTGCGGACGATGGCGAACACCATCGGGGCGGTGGCATCGCCGAGATCGGATATCGGGTTCCGGCATTTGAGCGGTCCTGTCGGGATCATGGATTTATATTACCGTCTCTTCAAGAGTCCCGATGGGTGGCGCCTGGTGCTCTGGTTCAGCGTGCTGCTGAATGTGAATCTGGCGGTATTGAACATGCTGCCGTTGCCCGTGCTCGACGGCGGACACATTACCATGGCTTTGATCGAAGGCGCTTTCCGGCGCCCCATCAATGTGAGGGTCCTGGAGTTCGTGCAAACCGCGTGCGCGCTCCTGTTGATCAGTTTCATGCTCTTCGTGACCTTCTTCGATACCGGGGACATCCTGCGCCGCAACCAGCGGGAGCCCTATCGCGAACCGCAGTTCTTGCCGTCCGAACTCGGCGGCGATAACGTTAAGGTAGGATGCACGCCTGCCGCAATCGTCCGGGAGGCGGTCTGAGGCGCCCCGATCGAATCGGGGCCCCGCGTTATTGACGTCTCCACACCCGAATCATGGCCGTGCCCCGGCTCAGACATACCCCCGACCTATACCGCTATCGGCGCCGCGCGACGCGCGAGGTGAGTGTCGGCGGCGTGGTGGTGGGAGGAGATCATCCCATCCGGGTGCAATCGATGCTGACCTCCGACACCCTGGACACGGCGGCTTGTGTCGCGGAAACGCTGGGGCTGGTGGAAGCGGGCTGCGAGATCGTGCGCATCACGGCTCAGACGGTGCGGCACGCCGCCAACCTCGAGCACATCGTGGCCGATTTGCGCGCGCGAGGATGCGAGACGCCGATCGTGGCGGATATCCATTTCAAACCGGATGCCGCCATGGAGGCGGCGCGGTGGGTCGAGAAAGTGCGCGTCAATCCGGGTAATTACGCGGACTCCAAAAAATTTGCGGTGCGCGAATACAGCGACGCGCAGTATTTGGAGGAGATCGAGCGAATCCGCGGACGATTTTCTCCGCTGGTGGAGCGCTGCAAAGCGCGCGGCATCGCGATGCGTATCGGCACGAATCACGGTTCCCTCAGCGATCGCATCATGAACCGGTATGGCGACTCGCCCCTGGGCATGGTGGAGAGCGCGCTGGAATTCGCGCGCATCGCGCGGGATCTGGATTACCACGACTTCATTTTTTCGATGAAGGCGAGCAACCCGAAAGTGATGATCGAGGCTTACCGTTTGCTGGTGGCTAGATTGAGCGCCGAAGGCGCCAGCGTGACGCTGGACCCGGATACGGCCGCCGCGGAGCGGCAGCCATGGAATTACCCGCTGCACCTGGGGGTTACCGAGGCCGGTGACGGGGAGGACGGGCGCATCAAGAGCGCGATCGGGATCGGCTCGTTGCTCGCCGACGGGATCGGGGACACGATCCGGGTTTCGCTCACGGAAGACGCGGTGGAGGAGGTGCCGGTCGCCCGGGCGCTGTGCAGGACTGTCGTCAAAGACGGAAGATGGAAGATGGAAGATGGGAAAGGGCCGGAATGGCCGTTTGATCCGTTTGATTATGTGCGGCGGGGGAGTGCGGAGATGGAGATCCAGGGGGTCGCGCTGGGCGGGGAGCAGACTATCCGGGTGGTGACGAGCCGGCGGAAGTGGGATGCGGTGGCGCACAAGCTGGACAAGCTGGGGGATTTCCAGCCGGAGATCGTCTACGAGGATGCGGGGGTGCGCGAGATCGATCCGCGGGATGACGCGGCGGTGGCGGAAGTGAATGGATTGGAGTCGCCGGTGTTGGTGACGGTTGTGGACGGGATCGACTTGCCGGTCATCGCGGCGTTCCGATTGCTGGCGGCGCGGGTCGACGCGCGGCATCCGGTGTTGTTGAAGGATGCGCTGGGAAGTAGCTGCGGCTTCCAGCCGCAGAAAGTAGCTGCGGCTTCCAGCCGCAGGGATGTGAGGGAACTGCGGCAGGATGCCGCAGCTACTTTTCTCGACCCGGACAGAGAAGTAAGCATCGGATCTGGGACTTCCCTTCCGCACTGGACACAGGATGGTGCGACCTACGCAGTGACATTTCGGTTGGAGGACTCGCTGCCGCAATCGGTGCGTGAAGAATATTCCGAAGAAAAGAGCCGTCTTGAAGTCCTGCTGAAAAAGGAGAAGGAGTGTTCCGACAGCTCGCCTGCGATGCTCGATTCCCTGCGGCGTCAACTCGAGGATCTGTATTCGGAAAAAATCGAAGCTGCCCTGGATGCGGGTCACGGAGCCTGCTGGCTGCGCGACGATCGCGTTGCGCAAATGGTGCATGACGCGCTGAAGTTCTTCGAGGGCGACCGGTATGATCTCTTCGCGTGGGCGGTCATGCCGAACCATGTGCACCTAGTGCTGCGGCCGAATGAGGGACACGAGCTTTCGGATATTCTGCATTCGCTGAAGTCCTTTACCTCAAGTGAGGCGAATAAAATTCTCCAGCGTGAGGGAACCTTTTGGCAGAAGGAATCTTATGATCACCTGGTTCGGGACGAGGAGGATTTTTGGAACCAGGTGCGCTATGTCATGAAGAACCCGGAGAGTGCCGGCTTGAAGGACTGGAAGTGGGTGGGAAGTAGCTGCGGAGAAGTAGCTGCGGCTTCCAGCCGCAGTGGTGGAGAAGGACTGCGGCTGGAAGCCGCAGCTACTCCGGATTTTCTCGACACGCTGTTAACGGCGAGCACGCACATTGGTTCTTTGCTCTGCGACGGGATCGGCGACGCGATTCTGATTCAAGGGGAGGAAGCGCCGGGACAATCGTTGCGGCTGAGTTACAATATTCTGCAGGGCGCGGGCGCGCGGATTTTCAAGACGGATTACGTGGCCTGTCCATCGTGCGGTCGGACCCTGTTCAATTTGCAGGAGACGACCCAGAAGATCCGGGCGGCCACCGGGCATCTCAAAGGGGTGCGCATCGCGATCATGGGTTGCATTGTCAACGGTCCCGGCGAGATGGCGGACGCAGATTTCGGGTATGTGGGTGGGGCGCCCGGCAAGATCAATCTTTACGTGGGGAAGACACCGGTGGAGTTCAATATCCCGGAGGCGGAGGCGGTGGATCGGTTGATCGACCTGATCGCGGAGCACGGCAAATGGACAAGCGTGCCGCTTGACCCTGAGGCGGCTTCGCCGCAGGCGTGACGGTGACGTTGTGGTGAAGTGGCTGAACAACAACGTAGCCGAACACTTGTAGCCGAAGTGGAACACTTCGGGAGTATTGGACCGCGCGCCCGAAGTGTTCCACTTCGGCTACACCTACACCTAAAACTTCACTCCGATCAGCGGCTGGGCGAGAAAAGCCGCGGCCACGGAGACGATCAGGAAGATCACCCACCAGGGCCATCCCAGGGCCCAGGAGGCGGAGCGGGCGGGATTCTCGGGGTAATCGATGAGGATGGCATGCACCATCGAATCCCGGGGAAAGCCCGGTTCCCGGGGGTGAATGAGCCGGTCGAAAAAACCCGCTCCCGGCCGGCGGGGAGAGACGGGGATCAAGGCCGGACGGTCCTGGTCGTCCGAAGCAAGCACGAGTTGTTTCCGGGACACCTCGTCGACGACGACGAGACGGACCACGCCGGGTTCGCCGGACGGTGTTTCGACGCCGATTCGCCAGGAGACGGTGTGATCGAGTGCGTCCCGCAACGCGGGGGTTTCCACGCGCACGCCTGCAGGCACTTCGAGGGTGATGTCCTGGACGGATGCCCACAGCTTGTCATCGGGATTGATGTGCGCGGTTACGATGGCCGATTCTCCGGCACGCAGAGGGCGGTATTCGAACCACGCGGCCAACTGGACCAGCACGATCACGAAGAGCGGGCCCAGGACGAGCAGGGATGGCAGCGAGTGCAGTACTCGCTTGACGGATAAAGCGACGAGACCTCCCAGGCTCGCGAAGATGCCGGGGAGATCGTCCGGGAAGAGCCGGATCGCCAGCAAGCGGGCCCGGCTGCGATCGGCGATCGTCGTCATTTGCCGTTGGTTGGAGAGGACTCGGAAGGCGAGCGCTGCAAGGACGCCGGAGACAGCGGCCCCCAGGATGAGGGTGAAGGTGGGGGACCACCGGATCAAAGGGCCGAACAAGGCGTCGAAGAGAGTCGAGAGCACGCGGTTAATGGGGTTCATTTGGCCTGGGCGTTGCACTTTTTCAGTCAGAATCGCCCTCACCCTAACCCTCTCCCCCAGGAGAGGGGATCAGATTATCTTCAGGTCAAGGTCTTCACTCCAGATACCCGAGCCCGCGCAGCTGTTTTTCGGCTTCCTTCTTATCTACCTTCTCGCGTGCCTCCTTGGCTTCGCGCTCGAGGACGTGATGGATAAATTCGTCCGTCGAGGCGTATCCGGCTTTTTCGGCGAGTTCCCCGAGCAATCGATAGAGTTCGCCGTCGATCTTGATCTTGTGTTTTCCGCCGAGCATGGGATTG
>JAHEJT010000106.1:0-11773 GCA_024638765.1 Verrucomicrobiales bacterium | reverse complement strand
AACAACGACCGTCCTGTCATCGACGAAGGCTTCTCAATTGCAAATAAATCGAGGATGGTCGGCGCAATATCGGTGACGTGGGGGTCGGGCACCGTGATCTTTTCGCTGGCGAAGAGCATCCCGGGCACGTGATCCGGGGAAATCAAATGGGTGCCGCTCCAGCGGTCGAGGTTGTCCTCAATTATTGCATCCGGCATCTTGCCGAGGACGGTATCCCAGCTCGCGCGGTATCCCTGGTGATATCCGACGATGAGATCGGGCGCCACCGAGAGATCGGCGCCCGGGTAAATTTCTTCCACCAGGTCGACGCGATCGATCACCGGGGAACCGTCGACGTCGCGGACCTGCATGAGTTTGTCCCGGATCTCATCCTGTAGCGACTGTCTGTCGGATGATCTGACGACACCGTGTTTTTCGCGGCCGATCTCGTTCACATAAAGCCCGTTCATGCCGAGGCCGTAAGCTTTGGTGCCCGACCAGTCCGTGTTGACGAACATTTCGGTATCGCCGGTGCGGGAGGCATCCAGGGGTTTGAGGAAACCGTGCTGCCGCAGCCAGGTATTGAGATTGAACCCGCGCCGGAAACTGTTGAAGCCGTGATCGGAGAATACGATCAGGGTGTCGCCGGAGGACATGGCTTTCAATGCATCGCCGACGAGGTCGTCCATCTGGCGGTAGAGATCTTCGATGACGCCGCCGTACTTTTCGGCTTCGGGTTCCACGCGTCCCGGGTGCTCGGGATCGCGGTCGCGCCAGAACATGTGCTGGACCAGGTCGGTGGCGCCGAAATAGAAAAAGAAACAGCCGCCGTTGAAGTCGTCGAGGGCCTGCCGGTATTGGCGGACGCGTTCACCGGTGGCGAGCTCGGATTGCTGGAGGAACTGGGATTCGTCGAGGGCGCCGTGGCTCAGCGCCTTGGTGTCCTCCGGAATTCCCGCAGTGTAAAACCTTCCATGGCGGCGGGCGAGAGTTTTGGACAGATCGCCGGGGTGCGTGATGGGATTGACCGGCGCCAGGGGATCGATGTTGATGGGGCTCACGTAAAGTTCGAACTTGGGATGGACCGACTTCATGAAAAGCCGGACCATGCCCGGCACGGACGCCGGTGCCCCCGCGGCGGCAAGCGCGGCGGCGCCGGGAATGCCGGTGGGGATTTCTATCGGGATCCAATCGCTCCATTCGCCCTCGTTGAGGAGGACGCTGCGGCCGGCGAGGCGCACCTGGGCGACCGGATTGCGCGGGTCGCGGACGGCCTCGAGTTTGACGTGCATGGGATCGACCTCGCCGAATTCGCCGGGCTTGCGAAGAAAATTGGGCGGGCCCTCGAGTTTCGCGGTGCCGCGGTTTCCGAGCATGGAGAGATAGACGAAGCGTCCGCCGCCGACCTTGTGTCCCTGGAACGGGGTGTCGGGAGTCAACATGGTGAACTCGCCGTAACTGCCGAGCACGTCGGGCGTGCCCATGCCGCTGATGCACCGGAAGCGGCCGCTGCCCGCGGGTGCCGGGGGCGGGTAATTCGAGGGGAGGTAATAAATATCGGCGTCGATTCCCCTGGCGATGAGATAATCCCAGAAAGCGGGGCCCCGCCGCAGGAGCTCGGTGTGGCCTGCGGTCAGGGGGATCTGCCAGTTTCCTAACGGAAGCACCCAGGCGTGTTCGGGCGGGACGGCTTCGGCGGTCGAAAAGAACGGGCGCAAGGCGAGCGGCGAGTCTGCAGGATTGGGATCGCGATGAATGAAGTCGTAGATCTGGTGGACCCCGGCGTCCGCACCGCTGATGATGCTGGCGAACGCCACGGGTGTGTGCGGCGGCGTGGTGGTGCCGATACGGCTGAACGCACCCATTTCCGCGAGGCGGGCGAAGTGCGGCAGGCGGCCGAGGCGCATGAGATCTTCGACAATCGTGGGGTCCATTCCGTCGAAGGCCACGAGGAGCGTTTTTTTCCCGGCCGGTCCGGTGTCGCTGTGGCCGCCGTCGCAGGAAGCCGCCACGGTGCCCCCGGCGGAGGCGCTTGCGAGTTTGAGGAAGTCGCGGCGGTTCATGTTAAGTAGTCCGCCGCTCCGCGGCGGTTCGAACCTGGTCTGCCACGGAGTGGCGGGCCACAAGCCCCGGAGGGGCGTTAGAGATTAGCCCCGGGCGTGAGCCCGGGGAATTGTCGAAGAAAGGATTGGAGCCCCGGCAGGGGCGAAAGAAGGCGTTCGGAGCATCGTCAATTTTCTTCCGCCCCTGCCGGGGCTCGGCTGGTGTGCTGTATGAATCCCCGGGCTGGCGCCCGGGGCTACAATCTTTCGCCCCTCCGGGGCTATGCGGCGAATCCACCATGACTCGTTTCTTCCTACACCAACGACTTCCCATCCATATATCCGGGTCGCGTCACGCCCAGAAGTTCCAGCGCGGTCGGTCCCAGGTCAATGATGTTGGGCGTTTCGTCCGACAGGGGCCGGTTGCTGAAGAGGATTCCGGGCACGGAGTCGGGGTGCATGCAGTGATCCCCGCTCCAGGCTTTCTGATTGTCGGAAAAAATTTCGGCACCGCATTTTCCCACGGAGGCATCCCAGGACACCCGGTAACCGACCCGGTACCCGATGATGATGTCGGGCGCCTCCGCGACGTAAGGTCCGTGATACACTTTTTCGCGCGGGACAGCTTCGCGGATGGCCTCGGTCTGCCTCCCTGTGTCCTCGAGCCCGGTGAGTTTTCCGCAGATTTCGGCGACGAGACGCTCTTTTTCTTCGCCGGGCGCGACGGTGCCGGAGGCTTCGCGGCCTTTTTCGTTGATGTATATCCCGGCCAGTCCCAGCGCATAGGCGGTGGTGTGCTCCCAGTCGACTTCTTCGAGGTAAGCTTTCGATGAGCTGGATTTCCCGTCTTTAAGGCGCAGGTATCCGTGCGCCAGCAGCCAGGCGTTAGGATCGACCCCGCGGCGGAACGTTTTGAAGCCGTGATCCGACATCACGAGAAGGGCGTCCTTGGGTCCCAGCATCTCCCGGGTCTTGCCGACGAGCGCATCCATGCGGACATACATCTCCCGGACGGTATCCTGGTGCGGGTC
The DNA here is from genome assembly GCA_024638765.1 of Verrucomicrobiales bacterium. Lineage (GTDB taxonomy): Bacteria > Verrucomicrobiota > Verrucomicrobiia > Verrucomicrobiales > DEV007 > JAHEJT01. The sequence continues at coordinate 8,721 of JAHEJT010000106.1, read as the reverse complement.
TTTCGTTTCGCCGTCACCATTCCCGTCCTGGTGCCGCCAGAACATGTGCTGGATGCGGTCGGGCGCGTCGAAGACGCAGGTCACGAGTCCGCGCCGGACGCGCTTGATCGCATCGAAGAACATATTCCGGCGTTCGTCATCGATGTCGTATGCCTGCTGGAGAAACGAGTTTTCGGTCATGAGCCCTTCCGAGAGCGACCAGGTATCTTCGGCGAGGCCGAGCGTGGCATACGGCCCGAATTGTTTGGCCAGGTAGACCGAGTAATTCCGTGGGTGGGAAATCGGCATCACGGGCCGGGCCGGATCGATGTGCAGCGGCGTGCAGTAAAGCTCGAAAGGCGGTTCCAGGCTTTTCAGGAAGAACCGGCACACGGCGCCGGCTTTGGTCATGGGGGAAAGCGGGAAACGGACGCGCACCCAGTCCGTGAACTGGTTGGGCGCGAGGCGGATCTTTTGTTTGTCGATCTTGAGGATGGCGCCGCCGTTTCCATTTTTGTCCGGGCCGACGGCGAACGGCATCGACACGGGAGAGGCATCTTCGCGGCGGGGGTTCTGGGGGCCGGGCAGCATTCCGCGGACAGAATCGCCGTCGCGGCGGACGCGGACGCGCTCGCCGCCGAGTTCGCCGTCGCTGGTGAGGCCTTCGTCGCCTTCTTCCGTGAAATAGAAAAACGTACCCTGGGTGCCGCGGAGATCCGGGACGCACATCGCGGAGAGTTGGACGCCGCGAAACTTGTCAGGCGGAAACGTGATCGGGACGCGGAGGACGGCGCTGAAAACTCCGGCGTCGCTGAGCACGTTCCAGAAAGGTTTGCTGCGGCGCAGATTATCGATGCGGGGCCGGGAGAGCGGGATGCGGAAGGGTCCCAGCGTGAGGTGTCGCCGCGGGGGCTCGATGCGGACCGAGGAAATGCGCGGGCCGTAGGTCTGGGGATCGCGTTCCAGGAAATCGAAGATGGCGTGCTTGCCGGGGTTGGCGCCGGTGCTGAAGGAAGACCAGGCGACGGGAGAGAGCGGCGGCCAGGTGGTGCCCAGTCGCCGGTAAGTGCCTTCGTCGCGGAGGGCGGCGAGATTGGGAAGGGCGCCTTCCTCGAGCAAGCGATCGACGAGATCCGGTTCCAGTCCGTCGAGGCCGAGAATGACGACGCGTTTTACGAGGGCGTTTTTCCGGGCTTTGCGACCGCGCACCCAGCGCCAGGCGGTGCGGATCGGCCAGGTGACGAGGGCGAAGCAGGCCGAGAGAATCCCGGCGAGCACGGCCAGGAACGATCCCAGCACCGCGATCCCAGCGCCCGGACCGATGTAGGCGAGGGTGGGAACGTCGAAGGTGATGAGGAAGGCGGTCACGGGAAAGGGCGCGCGGGGAATTTATCCCATAGTTGGGGAGAATGACACTGCCAAGCGCGTTAGCGCAACCTAGACTGCGAAGCCATGCCGCAGAGCCCCGCGCAGCGGGGATAAATGACGAAATACCCAAAGAAGTCCGAATCACGAAATCTGAATTCGCGTAAATTCGCGGTCATTTGCGTAAATTTGCGTTAAAAAAACAAAAGAGAGAAAGGAGAACGCGAATGAGGAAGCTTTCGGACCCTTCGGGTTCTCTCCGCCTTCCCCCCAGCTGTTTCGAGCATCATGGCGTCCCGGAGGGACGCGAGATGGTAGCCGGTGGTGCAGCGCAGCGGAACCACCGGATCATGCGATTAGAAGGGAGAATCGGTCCCGGAGGGACCAGCCGAGGGTAGCCGGTGGTGCAGCGCAGCGGAACCACCGGATCATGCGATTAGAAGGGAGAATCGGTCCCGGAGGGACCAGCCGAGGGTAGCCGGTGGTGCAGCGCAGCGGAACCACCGGATCCTCGGGTTGGAAGAATCCACCGCCCCGGCAGGGGCGGCAGAAGCGTCGAGCCAATCACCACAAATACGCCTCATCGTACTCCACCAAGCCGCGCTTTAACATCGCGACATACTCTTCTTGGAACGACTGCTTTCGATGATGTTCTTCCTGGTCGAGGACGTAATTTCTGACCTGTTCCAGCTCTCGCGCTCCGACCGTGAATGCGCCGTAACCCTCCTGCCAAGAAAAACCCTTCAAATCCAAGTCCGACTTGATCCAACGCGATGAGTCCGCTTTCAATTCTCGCATCACATCCGCGAGTGTCTGCGTCGCTTTCAAACCAAAGAGAACATGCACGTGATCACCGACCCCACCCGTTGCGTGGGCGACGCCATCCATACCTCTGACGATACCGCCGAGATAAGCGTGCAGTTTTGGGCGAATCGACGGTGGAAACCAGGGTTCGCGATTTTTGGTGCTGAACACAGCGTGGTAGTGAAGAGATGTGTGGGTGGAGGGCATAACGGGAGTTTCTCGCGCCACCTCCTGGGCGCAAGAGATAAAATTGGACGGTATACCGGTGGTTCCGCTGCGCTCCACCACCGGCTACTTTCTTCCGCCCCTCCGGGGCTGCCGTATTCTCGGGGGTTGGTGCGCGCCACCTCCTGGGCGCAAGAGATAAAATTGGACGGTATACCGGTGGTTCCGCTTCGCTCCACCACCGGCTACTTTCTTCCGCCCCTCCGGGGCTGCCGTATTCTCGGGGGTTGGTGCGCGCCGCCTCCGGGGCGCAAGAGATAAAATTGGACGGTATACCGGTGGTTCCGCTGCGCTCCACCACCGGCTACTTTCTTCCGCCCCTCCGGGGCTGCCGTATTCTCGGGGGTTGGTGCGCGCCACCTCCGGGGCGCAAGAGATAATATTGGACGGTATACCGGTGGTTCCGCTGCGCTCCACCACCGGCTACTTTCTTATGGTCCCTCCGGGACCGGTTATCCGCTCATTCATTGGCTTATCCACCGCTCTCCCCTGCCCCGGAGGGGCGACAGAAATTAGCCGGTGGTGGAGCCCGCGAAGCGGGAGGAACCACCGGATCCTCGGATTAGAGGAATCCAGCGCCCCGGCAGGGGCGGCAGAAGCGCCGGTAAGATCACCCACCCTTCTGCCGATGCAATCGCGCGTCCACCACCTCGGCCATGGCGGCTTGGTCGAGATCTATTTCCAAAAATTCGCAGATGCGGCGGGCTTCCTTCGCCGGACCGGCGATGACGGCGCGATACTCGAGATGGAGGACCCGAAAGCCCGGCTTCTCCGCGAGCCACGACTTGATCGATTCCAGTTCGCGCGCGAAGACGGCGCGCATTTCCTCCGGCGCCAGGGCCGAGCCCTCGCGGGCGAGGCGCTCGAGCATGACCTGCTGCGAGCGGATGGATTCCTCGAGCGGGCGCTGCATGAAAAGGACGCGGTAATCGTGCTCCGGCGTGTCGGGCAGATCGCGCAAGAGGGCGTAAATGATTTTCACGGCTTTGCCCGGCGCATCGCCCAGCCAGGAGGAATCGGTGGCCGTCTTCTTCACCGGCTCGAACTCGCAATATCCCCGCGGGTTGTCGTCGTCGGCGGCGCGCGCGTGATCGGTGAGGATGGGCATGCCGCCCGCGGCGAGCATTTGCATCATCATGGAGGTGCCGGAGCGGGGGAGACCGGAGACAATGGTGATGGGGGGAGTGGGGGCGGTCATTGTGGGGACGGAGAGCGTTGGTGGCGGATGGGGAATGCTCAGCGGCGTGGCGGTCGAGAATACCCACTCTCCAATTTATTCTTCGCTTCGCTCAGACTCTGCAGAGTCCCTTCGGGGACTATAAGTCGCTGTCGCGATATAGCAGTCCAAATAAACCTCTATTCTGAATTTTCAAATCCCAACTCCTTCAAAAGTCGTTGACCGAGATCGCATCGTTCGGATTTTGGTATTTGTATCTTGGGTTTAGCATTTATTTGGAATCTCGGACGCGGACGGAGAGCACACCCTTTACGGGTATGTGCCCAAGGAAAGCGACTTGGCGAAGAAGCTGGCGAGGCTGATTCCGAACCGGAAGGCGATCCGGGCCGTGGTGTTGCGGTTGAAGTTTCCGGAGGACGCGCGCAACGATCAGCAGGTGGAGATCGTGGAGGTGGTGGACACGCAGTGGGTGCCGGGGCTGGGGGGGAGAAAGTAGCTGGATTGAAAGCGTTGTAGCCGAAGTGGCACACTTCGGGAGCGGCCAGCCCCGGATTCCCGAAGTGTGCCACTTCGGCTACGGTTGAGAAGACGGCGGCAGGGTACGATCGCTACTTTGCTTGCCTCGGCTCCGTGATTGCCCTTGAAGTGGAGCTGTGGAGAAGACGGCCGAGGATTATCTGTTCGTCCCCGATGATTACTTCCGCCGCCTCCGGCTGGAGGAGATTTTTGCGGGCGCGGTGCAGAAAAAACCTCTCGAGGTGGACCTGGGGGCGGGTGACGGGACCTTCCTGGTGGAGATGGCGGCGCATTACCCGGAGCGGAATTTTTTGGGGGTAGAGCGTTTGTTAGGGCGCGCGCGGAAGATTTGCCGGAAGGCGGCGCGGCGGGAATTGAAAAACGTGCGGGTGCTCCGGCTGGAGAGCGCTTACACTGTGGAGTGGTTGCTGCCGCGCGACAGCGTTTCGCGAATCCATCTTTTATTTCCAGATCCCTGGCCCAAGAAAAAACACCGGCGGAGAAGGCTTGTGAGCCGGGAGTTTATTGAGGGTATGGCTGCCGTCTTGTGTCCCGGCGGGGAGTTTTGCTTCAAGACGGATCACGCGGAGTACGACGAAATGGTGCGGGAAGAACTCGCGCGAGCCGCAGGCTATGAGGTGGTCTCCTGGCCGGGCGAGGATGAGTTTTACGCGGAAACCGATTTTGAGAAGCAATGGAAGGGGGAGGGGAGGGAAATCCGGAACTTGCGGGCCGTACATCGGTAAGGGCCGGCCATTGCGCGCTGTAAAGAAACCGTAAAGGCGCGATTTATGGTTGCCAAGCCTAGCGGCAGTGCTGTGCAATGAACATTACACCGCCCAAAGTATCCCCCTAAAACGTCTGCCAAACCGGATCGACCGGTCCTGAAAACGCTGGATAATGGACGGCCGCGATAAATCGAAGCGAAAAGCTTCTTCAGAGAATCCCGTAGCGGGCGAAGATCCGCCGGAACGGAGATCATTCGAGCATTCCCGGGTGGTGCGCACCTCCAAGGAAAGCCAGCAGAAGCTGTTTTCCGCGCGGCGCCGCCAGGTGCGTGATGAGAGAAAGCGGGAACGAAGGACGCGGCTGGTGCGCGGGTTTGTATTTCCGGTTGTTTTCCTGGTGCTCTTCCTGGCCGTGATCAGCTGGTCGATGTTGAAGATGCAACGGGCGCAGCGTGCTGCCGAAGAAAAGCTCAAGCCTCAGATCGGCGAATTTCACGCTGGGAACGGCGGATCGTTTTCTCCGGATAGCGCCGAACTCGACTTGGAAAAAGAGAGAGAGCGGCTGCTGAATCGTCCGGTCGTTCCGACCAGCCAGCAGCAGTGAGCCGCGGGAAAATGGGGGCGTGATGAGGGTTTCGATTCGTAAGTAGCTGGGGCTTCCAGCCGCAGTTTCGAGGGATTCTACGGCTGGAAGCGGCAGCTACTTTACCTGCCTCCGGGCCGTGTAGGTTTGTGCGGTGAGATAGCTTTTCACCTTCAGCCGGGAGGGGCTGAGGTCGATCTCCACTGCGCCGGTCCGTGATTGATCGAAAAGCGCAATATCTTTGGCGGCGATCTTGCGACGCCAGCCCTCGGGGATCCTCTCGGAATCAGGGAAGCCCGCGTGGGTGCTCACGATGACCTCCGGCGCCACGGCGTTAATGAATTCCGGAAGGCCGGAAAAATCGGACCGGTGCCGTCCCTTGATAATGACGTGGCTGCGGAGGTCGATATCTTCCTGCCGGTCCAACAGCCATTTCTCAGCCACAAAACCGCTGTCCGACATGAAGAGCAGCTTCCATCCGCAGTAATGGAGGCGGACAATCAGGCAATGATCATCGGCGGTGCGGGCGGCGGCGAGGCCGCCCGGAGGAGGGTAAAGCACTTCCAGTTCGGTTTGATGATCGGGAAACGAGAAGACCCGGTCTCCGGCGGAGAGTTCGCGGAGAGGATCGAGATCGAGGCCTTGGATCGCGGCGAAGAACGGCGCGTCGTGCGGAGACCGGCTCCTTGCGAGCGCGCCGGAGATCGATGCGGGCCGGAAATCGTGGAGCAGGCGGAGGGCGCCGGCGAAATGCTGGGCGTCGCCATGCGTGATGACAAGATCGTCGACAGAGGAAATACCGCGCACGCGCAGGAAAGGAATCAGGGTGTGATAGGCGGAATCCTTTCCACCCGCGTCGACGAGAATCGTGTGTCGAGGGTTCTTGAGACGGATGCAATGGGCGGCTCCGCCGAAGGAGGTATCGAGCACGGACACGCGGCAGGGCACGGATTGGAAGGGGACGAAGCGATCGGTGTGAAAATGACCACCGGGGACCGCGGCGAAGAAAGAGTTCACGAGCAGGAGGAACTTTGTGACCACCAGGTTGGCGTTATTGAACAGGATGGCAATGAGGCTGGCGCCACAGGCCGCACAGAGCATGCTGGCGGCGGCGACGCTGAGGACCACGAACGCAATCGGCGTCATGATGGCGTTGGCGACCACGGCGACAGGGGTGACGAGCTGGAAATGCCAGAGGACCAGGGGCAGGGAACCAATCCAGGCGGCTGCGGAAACGCTGATCAGGCCCGCCCCGTAGTTTGCCGCCCCTGCAAAGATCCTGCGCCCGGGTGACACCAGGCTGCGGGGAATGAAAGGGTCGGGGCTGCTCCAGCGCTTGAGCGGCTTATAAAAGACGGGGACCAGGGTCGCGATGCATGCGAGGACGATGAAAGAAAGTTGAAACCCGGGCAGAAAAAGCTGCTGCGGATCGAGGCCGAGGATAATGATGGCTGCGGCGGAAAGGCTGTTGAGGACCCGGGGGGGACGTTTCAGTGGGAAACCTCCAAGGAAGACGGTGGCCATGATCGCCGCGCGCACCGCGGAGGGCCTCCATCCCGTGAGAAATGCGTAGAAGAACAAGAATAGGACCACGATGGGGACGGCGAGCGGCGGCCGGATACCTATGAATCTGAGCAAACCCCAGAGGATGGTCCCGAAGATCCCGACATGAAGGCCGCTCACCGCGAATACATGCAAGGCGCCGCTGTATCGGAAATTCGTTTGGATTGAATCCGGGGTGTTGTTCCGGTTCCCAAGCACCATTGCGGGGAGGACCGAGGCGACATCGGGGGCGTCTGCGAGGTCGCGCGTGATGGTTTCCGTGATCCAGTCCCGGCTCTTTCGCGCAATCGCGGCCGGGCCCCCATTATCACGTTGGCCTGTAACCTGCATGCGCGCGGGTGAGGAAACGAAGAGTTGGCCGGCCACGCCGGAGCGCATCAGGAACGAGTGCATCCCCGATTCGCCGGGGTTGCGGCCGCGTCGAATGGAGGTGAGTTTTCCTTCGACTGCGACGCGCTCTCCCTCCAGGGGCGGATTGCCGCGGATGGAGACCAGGACACGATGCCAGGTATGGAAGCGCTTGTTGCGATGGACGATCGAGTCGAGTTTCAGGGAGAACTTCCACTGATCGCCGGTGCCCACGGCGCGCGGTTCATCTGCGACGAGCCCGCTCGCGATGACATAGAGGGCCCCGCGCTGTTGCAGTGCCGAGGCCAGGGGGAAGAGTTGTTGAGTGCGTAACGAGAGGATATGGAGCAGGCAGAAAGTGGCGCCTGTGAAAAGTAAAAGGACGACGCCGGGGAAAATTCCCGAATAATCCCGGCGTATTTGTCCCAGTGCGAGGACAGAAAGCGCGAGGGTCACGGCGAGGACTCCGCCGAAAGGAAAGTCCGTGTAATCGGCGGCAAGGATACCGCCGGCAGCGGCAAGCGCCGGCGGGAGCAGCGGGTGGGCGCCGAGGAATCGAGAGGCCTTGCGCATGCTGGAAAAGTAGCGGCGGCATCCTGCCGCCGGATTAGGTTAGAACGGCGGCAGGATGCCGCCGCTACTTCTATTTGTTGCACCGCATTACCCGCCGGCGTCGATCTGGTCGATTCTATGGGATGCGTTGGCAGCGTGGCGGGTGCCCTCAAAGTTTTCCGTCACCATGGTGAGCAGTTCACGCGCCCGCACCGGGTTCTGCCGGTTCTCCAATTCAAGATCGATTATTCGGAACATGAGGTAGGCGGCATCATCGACAGGCCATTCTTTGTCATTGAGACTATCCTCGAGAAAATCGATGGCCCCGGCGGGATCGTCGAGTTTTTCAATGTATAGTTTGCTGACTTCCACGACCGGAAACCGGTCGGTCGGGTTTTCTGCCACCAGTTTTTTGTATTCCTCAATGGCGCCGTGGTAATCTCCCTGCGCAATCTTGGCGACAGCCAGCGCGCTTGGATCCGGGCCAACTTCTTCCGGTGCGGAATAAAACAGGTTGCCCACCCAATCGCCGAAAGCGGGCACGACGTACCTGAGAATTAGGATTCCCGCAATTACTCCTCCCAAGATATAGAGAATCAGTTTCTGACCGATCAATTCGGCTGCTTCCTCGGCACCATTCGGGTCGAGGGCGTTCTGTGCAAGAAACTCGGGAACCGCCAAGGCTGACTCCAAAGGCAGCAGGGCCACGACCCCGATGAGAAACGAGTCCCAGAAAATTTTTTTCGAAGCAGGCATGGCCGGGTCCAGGATCGAGGCGTTGAGACAGGGATAAGAGAAGGGGGATAGTGGGACTCTTTGCCTGCGAATGTAGGAAAGCGCGTCCGTGAATTGAAGTCCTAACCCGAACATTTCATGAAGAC
>JAHEJT010000105.1 GCA_024638765.1 Verrucomicrobiales bacterium | reverse complement strand
GATTTTGATTCTTTGGCGGGACGGCGAGGCCTGGCCCGCGGCTTCAGCGGCGACCGAACCTGCCGTCATCGCGCCCGCCCAAGTGAGAAAGTCCCGACGGTGCATAGGAGGAGGATAAGGAAGCCGGAGAGTGGGTGAAAGCTTTCAATCAAAACGATTCGCGAATGATACGCTAATGACCGCAAATCTCAAAGTAGCCGCCTTCGTAAGAAGATGGACTGGTTTCAGGCGGACGAGACGGTTCTCTCCACGCTCTCATGAGCGCGGCTACTCGCTCACGCTCGCATGAGCGCGGCTACTCGCTCACGCTCGCAGCTACATTGGCCCGCAACGACCAGATCTTCAGGTCATCCACGACGGCTCGCTTCGGCACGGCAAACACGAACTGGCGCTTGGTTTCGTGGCCGAAGCCGGGAGATTCGAAGGAGGCCACTTCTTTGCCGTCGATGTAAGCCGTGAGGACGCCGCCGTCGTGGACGGTGACGACATCGTGCCATTCGCCGGTCTCGAGGTCGAGGTCGACGCTTTTCGACGTGGCCGCGATGATCTCGGCGATCTCCGCTTTTTTCGAGGGATCTTCCTTGAAGGGATAGACCTTGGGACCGAAGCGGCCCTCGCGTTCGTCGTCGAGCGTAATTCTTGACGGATTGATGGTGACGCCGTTGATGTGGCCGGCGTGCACGGGCTCGTAACTGCGATCGTTGAACGCGAGCTTCAATTGTTCGCCCTCCTCGAGTTTCATTTTCACGTAAGTCACGGCGTCGTTATAGGGCTCCGCGGTATTATGGACGACGGAAATGGCATGATCCGCTTTCGGAGAGATGGTCATGACGAGTGTGCCATCGACGAGATCGTTCTGTTTCTCACCCTGGGCGCGGCTCTTGCTGTTGGTCGTCCAGTTTTCTCCCAGGTCGTCGACTTCCGCGGAGTCCTCGCGATCGAAGTCGTCTGCGAAGAGGACGGTCCCGCGTTCCGCGACCCGCACGGCGATCTCTTTGGGGAGCGGATGGGCGGTGTCACCTCCGCTGCCCGACTGCGCCGCGACCCAGTCGCGGTCGGCCTGGGAAATTTTCTCCAGGGGCAGGGTAAAGCGTCGTCCGTCGGAGGCGCGCCGAATCGTAACCGCGGTGTCGTTGGCGGCGATGAATTCGGCTTCCAGCGTAGTGCCGTCGTTCGACGTCCAGGTCCGGGCGGAGGCGGTCGTGAGGGCGAGCGCGAGAGAAGCGAGAATGAAAAGCAGCGGTCTCATCACAGTGAAGGGAAGACAATTAGTCGATGGGAGCGCGGGCGTCTCGCCCGCTTCCGTCTAAAATGCGGGCGAGACGCCCGCGCACACAGCAGATTCACCCCAATTCCACCAAGGTCGGTTCGCCGACGACGCCGGCCCGGCCCATGGCTTCTTTGAGATCGTCGGAGGTCAAGAACTCGCGCACTTTGCCGAGGTCCTGTGCCTCGTAAAGAATGACGAGTTCATTGGGGTCGTTCGCCCCCTGAAGCAGATGCAGTTCGGTCAGGGTCGCGGTGTCGCGGGCCGGTTTGTGGTCGTCGTAAATTGCTTTCCAGGCGGGAAAGTCCTGGACCTTATGGTGAATGAGCAGATGTGGCATGAGTTTGGTGTGTTGGATTTTTCGGATACCGATTGGATCACTGTTCTGAGGCGGGTGCAAGGCTCAAGATTCAAGCTTCAGGGATCGATGTTCAGATGTCGTATCGGCTCCTATTTTGTCATCCTGAGCGAAGTCGAAGGACGACAAACGGCAGGGGGATGAAACAAGGAATGGGCAAGATTTCAACCCGCGACCATTCCAAGAAGCAGGTTGAAAACCTGCTCCACTTTAAGTTCCTCCCTCCAGCGCTTCTTCCAGCGCGTGCCAAGCCAGGGTCGCGCACTTGATTCGCGCGGGAAATTGGCGGACGCCCGCCAGCGCCGCGAGATCGCCCTGCACCGACAGATCGGCTTCCGGTTCCTCCTCCGCGGTCAGCATCCGCTTCACTTCTTCGAGCTTTTCCGCAAATTCCGACGCACTCATTCCCTCGACCTGGCTTGTCATGATCGACGCCGACGCTTGCGAAATTGCGCATCCCTCGCCAACGAATGTAACGGCTCCGATCTTCCCGTCGTCCTTGCGCACATACACCGTCACTTTATCTCCGCAGAGCGGATTAAACCCTTCGGCCTTTCCGGTGCAGGGATCGAGTTCCCCCGCGTGCCGCGGATGGCGGTAATGATCGAGGATGATGTCCTGGTAAAGTTCTGAAAGGTCGTCCATTGGAAGGGATGAAAGATGGAAGATGAAAGATGGAAGATGGAAGAGACTCAACGCAAAGACGCAGAGAAGCGCAGAGGGCCGCAGAGGATTATTTAGGGATCAAAAATTCTGAATACTGACACCTGACACCTAGCCTCCAGCGTTCCCAAAGATGGAAACGACTTTCCCCAGCGCCGTCACGAGATCGTCGATGTCTTCCTTGGTATTGTAAAAGGATAAGGAGGCCCGCGCCGTACCTGAAATTCCGAGCCGCCGCATCAACGGCATGGTGCAATGATGTCCCGCCCGGATGCAGACGCCTTCTGTGTCGAGGACGGTCCCGACGTCGTGCGGATGGACGCCGTCAATCACGAATGAAACCACGCCCACTTTCTCTGGGGCCGTCCCTACGATCCGCAGCCCCGGCACGGCGCCGATCTTGGCGGTCGCATACGCCAGCAAATCCTCCTCGTGCGCGCGAATTGATTTCCAGCCGGTTTTTTCGAGGTATTCGATGGCCGCCGCCAATCCGATCGCGCCGCTGATGTTCGGCGTCCCCGCCTCAAAGCGTTCCGGTGCTTCCCGGAACGTCGTCTTCTCGATGCTGACGCTCTCGATCATATCACCGCCGGTCTGGTAAGGCGGCATCGCATCGAGCAGTTCTTTCCTTCCGTAAAGGACGCCGGCGCCATAGGGACCGAAGAGCTTGTGTCCGGAGAAAGCATAAAAATCGCAGCCGATCGCCTGGACATCGACCGGTCCGTGCCCGACGGCCTGGGCGCCATCGATAACTACCGGCACGCCACGACTCTTTGCCATGCGCGTCATCTCCGCGACGGGATTGATGGTGCCCAGCGAGTTGGAGACATGGGTGAAGGCTGCGATTCGGGTGCGCTGGGAGAAAAGGTTTTCAAACGCGTCGAGTTCCAATTCCCCCGCATCCGAGATGGGCGCCACTTTCAAGACGGCGCCTGTTTCCTCCGCCAGGAGTTGCCAGGGGACGAAGTTGGCGTGGTGTTCCATGATAGTGACAAGAATCTCATCCCCCGGGCGCAAGCGGGGGCCCGCAAAACTCCGCGCCACCAGATTCACGGCCTCGGTTGTCCCGCGTACAAATACAATCTCCTGCGGCATCGCCGCGTTGAGAAAATCCGCCACCCGCGCGCGCGCCTGGTCGTAGGCATCGGTTGCCTGCACGCTCAGGTAATAGACGCCGCGGTGGATATTGGCGTTCTCCCGCGCAAAGAACTCAAAGAGCCGGTCCAGCACCACCTGCGGCTTCTGGGTGGTGGCCGCGTTATCGAGGTAGACGAGCGGCTTCCCCTTCACCTCCGTGCCGAGGATCGGAAAGTCGCCGCGCCAGGGGTTCCTTTTTCTTTCACCCATTACGAGGGAAGTTGGACCGGGATGGGGCGGGTGTCGAGAAGCGAGGGGACCAGGTTGGGCCACGCGTCCCGGGGAGCCGCGAACGTACGGGGACGATTTCCAATTGAAGGCGGCTCCGCGGGGACCCGCCTTCGCCGAGGCTACGGCGAGGCAGGCTGCGTCGCCCTACCCGCTTCGCGTGCGGTTGACGGTGGCGCCGCGCCCGACGTTGACGCTGCCGCATCAAACCGCTATCCCTGACGGATGCGCGCTCGACTTTTCCTGGCCCTCTCCACCTTTGCTCTTCTCGTCCCCGGCATCGCCGCCGGCGCGGACAAGAAGCCGAATATCCTCTTCCTGATCGCCGACGACGCGTCGCGCAACAGCTTCGGCGCGTATGGGAGCACTTACGTGCGGACGCCGAACTTCGATCGGGTTGCGAAGGAGGGCGTCCTCTTTGCCAACGCTTACAATTGCAACCCCAAGTGCGCCCCGGCGCGGGCCTGCCTGTTGACAGGAAGATACTCGTGGCAACTGGAAGAAGCCTGCAATCATAACCCGTTCCTCTCGGACAAGTGGGTCTTCTATCCTTACCTGCTGGAGGAAAGCGGGTACTTCATGGGGTTCACCGGCAAAGGCTGGGGCCCGGGCATCTGGGGAGGCGTCGATTCGGGCAAGAGCGGGTTCCTGAAGGACAACCCGGCCGGGCATCCGTTCCAGGAGAAAAAGCTCAAAGCGCCCTATGCCGGGATCAGCAACAGCGATTACGCCGGGAATTTCGAGGACTTCCTCGATCAGAAGCCGGAAGGAAAGCGATTCTGCTTCTGGCTCGGCACCAAGGAACCGCACCGGGGATACGAAAAAGATTCGTGGAAAAAAGCGGGGCGCGACTTGGACGAGGTCACGGTGCAGAAGTTTTATCCCGACAACGCAACCATCCGCGGTGATCTCGCCGATTACGCCCTGGAGGTGGAATGGTACGACACCCACATCGGGCGCTGCCTCGAGCTCCTCGAGTCGCGCGGCCTGCTGGAGAATACCGTTATCCTGGCCACGTCCGACCACGGGATGCCGTTCCCGCGGGTCAAGGGACAGATTTACGACGAGGGATTTCACATCCCCCTGGCGGTGCGTTGGGGAGAGAAGATCAAACCGGGGCGCGTGGTCACGGATTTCGTCAACTTCCCCGACGTCGCCCCGACCCTGCTCGAGATCGCGGGCGTGAAGCCGCACGCCCAGATGACCGGGGAAAGTTTTTTGAAGCAATTGCTGGCGGACCGCGGAGGCCGCATCGACCCCGATCGCGATCATGCACTGCTCGGCAAAGAGCGGCACGACATCGGAAGGACCGACGGCGATCTGCTCTCGGTCGCTTACCCGGCACGCGCCATCCGCACCGACGCCTTTCTCTTAGTCCGCAATTTCAAACCCGACCGCTGGCCCGGCGGCGATCCGGAATACGGACTGCTCAACTGCGACGGATCGCCGACCAAGAGCTATCTCACGGCGCTGGCCGAGGACGATCCGGAGTTCCGTTTTTATAAAATGGCCTTCGGGAAGCGGCCGGCCGAAGAGCTTTACGACGTGGAGAAAGATCCCGACTGCGTGCATAACCTCGCCGGCAATCCTGAGTACGCCCAGATCAAGAAGCGGTTGTGGGATCGGCTGGAGAAAGGGCTGACCGCCCAGGGAGATCCGCGCATCCTCGGCGAGGGCGACATCTTTGATTACTATCCCAACTGCCGGATCGATCGGCAGCAGAAGCTTTACAACCGGTCCGATTGGGACCCGGTGAAGATTTTCAAAGAGGCGTTCGCGAAGTAACGCAAGACCCGGGCGCGTGACTTGATTGGGCTGCAGGGAAGCGGCGAACGGGCTGCCCCGGTGCAGTCGTAGACCCACACTCTGAGGGTCGCCACGTGCGACTTTCGAGGGAGTCGGACGCGGGATGGGGAGATTGTTTTGTGCCGGATCACGGGCCGGGGGGCACCGGTGAATCGGGATTTCGGAAACTGTCGGAATTCTTTACGAATTTGCGCGCGCGATCATCACTGATATTCAGGCAGTTACGATACCGGGAAGTTTTTCCCCCGAAGCGAGTGTTGGAATTCTTTACATTTTGTGGCGCGGGTGCCGAAAAGGGATGGAGACGTTTACATAAAATACGCACTCGTAACTTACTGATTAAAAGCGCCTTACAGGATCGGCAGGGAGTCGAGCCTGCGCCTTGGCATGAGGAATGCTCTTAAAAATGCTTCCTTGATAACGCCCCAACTTTCCGCCCCGCATTTCCGCCTCGACAGACGCGCGCCCGTCGCGCTTCGGTGTGCCGCATCGTGGACGTTTCGGCTTTGTGCGATTGCCGCGGTCTTGGTTCCCGCACCGAGCTTCTGTTTTTGATTCGGAATCAAAAGTAACGTCGTCGTTACGCCCAAAAAAAATACAAGAACTCTGTTTTAAGTCTCGAATTACGCAACGGAAGATGCTAATAAAGACAGTCCATCTCTAACTTTCCGTGAAAACGGAACCAAAAGTTTCCCCTGGATTCTGCGAATACACGTAACATTAATAGATACGAAATACTAGGATTATGAAAACACATAACAGAAAACCAAAGCAGCGAATTTTCGCTGGATGCGCCGGCGCGCTGATCGCCGTCGGTACGTTTCTCCTATCCGGCTTGGCCGCGACGGCGAATAGCGACTGCGTCATTCCGACTCCGGATCAACAGCCGTTCAGTCCTCCGATTCGAATCCAGCTGCCCGATGGCACCAATGGGGTTTCGATGGATCCCGCTGCATCAAATACTTTCGCGAGGATCACCCTGGCCAATGTGCCCGACGGTTACTCGGTGGAGAACATCACTTACGACGCCTGGTGCGTGGATGCTCCCGGCCCGCTCTGTCCGCGAGAGGCGCCCGGTGGTCAATGCCTCTTCACGATCTACAAACCCATCCTCTACTCCAGCTGCGACCTCGCTGCGCTGGGTGCAGCCAATTTGCCGACCACGAACTGGAATCAGGTCAACTGGATCATCAATAATGTGGATTTTCTTCTTCCGTCTTTCAACGTTTCGGAAATCCAAGCCGCCATCTGGCGCTTCGTTGGATTCGATCAAGCGGAAGAAGACGGTATTCTGTTGACCCCCCCGGGAAGTACCTATGAATTCCTCGGTTTCCCCGGAGGAACTGTCGCCAATGTGGACACGCTCGTCATGGTCGCCAATGGCGCCGGCTCGACCTTCGTGCCTGGACCCGGCGACTTGACCGCAATCGTCCTCGATCTCCCGGCCAACTTGCAGGATGATGAAGCCGCTCCTTTCGCCCGCCAGAGAGGTCAGCTCAACATCATTGCAGTGCCATGCCCCACCGGAGAAATCGGTGACACCGTCTTCTGCGACCTCGATGGGGATGGCGAACAGGAGCTGCCTCTCGAGTTCGGTCTCCCGAATGTCAAGGTGGATCTCCGCTGCGAGCTCGCCGATGGAAGGGTCGTGACCGGCAGCCAGAGGACGGATGCCGACGGCAAGTACCTTTTCACCGATCTGCCTCCTGGCGTGTGCACGGTGACGGTGGATCCCAGCACCGCGCCGCCGAATTGCAACATCGTTCCTCCCCCCGACGTTTGTCCGCCCGAATACGTTGTCAATCTCGACCCGGGGGAGAGCTTCCTCGACGCCGACTTCTGTTTCTTCCCGCCCCCGCCCCCGCTGGGCAAGATCGGGGACACGGTCTGGTGTGACTTCAACCGGGACGGAGTCCAGGACGTGCCGGACGAGCCTGGGATTCCGGATGTGACGGTATATCTCTTTTGCGCTCCCAATACGGGTAGTGGGTTCATGCGCATGATGATGACGGACAGTAATGGCAATTACTGCTTCGAAGATCTACCGCCAGGCAGCTGCTGGGTATGGATCGATGTGAGTACAGCCCCGCCCGAGTGCAACGAGGTCATCGACAAGTGCCCGATCTGGGAGTTTGTCAATCTCGGCCCGGGCGAAATCTTCCTCGACGCCGACTTCTGCCTCGCCCCGCCGACGCCGGTCCTCGGCCAGATCGGGGACACGGTGTTCTGTGACGAAAACGAAAACGGCGTCCAGGACAACAACGAGCCGGGTCTTCCGGGCGTGACTGTCAATCTCGTTTGCTTCCTCGACGCCGGTGGCACAATCACCCGATCGCAGGAGACTGGCGCCGACGGCAAGTATCTCTTCACCGGCTTGCCGCCCGGATCCTGCACCGTGACGGTGGATCCCAACACGGCTCCGCCCGACTGTAACCGGATTGTGGAATGTCCGCCGATCCAGACCGTCGATCTGGGCCCCGGTCAAATCTACCTCGACGCCGACTTCTGTTTCTCCCCTCCGTTGGATGGTGAGATCGGCGACACGGTGTTCTGCGACGAGGACGGTGACGGCTTCCAGGGCCCCGGCGAAGACGGTCTCCCTGGCGTGACTGTCGACCTGAAGTGCACCCTTCCGGACGGAACCATGATCACGGATTCGCAAATGACCGGCGCCGACGGGAAGTATCTCTTCACGAACCTGCCGGAGTCGATGTGCGTGGTCACGGTGGATCCCTCCACGGCTCCCCCGGACTGCAATGTGATTCCTCCCCCCGACGTTTGCCCTCCCGAATACTTCGTCAATCTCGGCCCGGGCGAGAAATTCCTGGATGCCGACTTCTGCTTCTTCCCCTGCCCCCTGCAGTTGGAGGCGTTCTGCAAGCTCCCACCGCCTCCCGGCACGGGTGACGACTGCGACGGCAGCAAGGTGACGGGCATCACCATGCTCTACACCGCGGAAGGCTGCTCGGCGACCTCTTCGTCGCAGGACAGCGGCAAAGTGAAGTGCGAGGGCATCACCGGACCCCTCCCGGGCACGGTCTACATCGTGGCTGCCAAGGAAGATGAGGCGCTCAAGGCTCGTGAGAAGGCGTTCGACGGCGACGACGAGATCTGGTTCTTCGGCACCGTCTCGGAAGGCAACACCTACGACATCCTTGCCTCCACCGGCAATAAGGATGAACTGGCTTCCGCTACGTTCGTCCATATCTTCTCCTCGGCCAGCGGGCCCGTCCTGCGGAGCACGGAATTCCACACCTCCTGCTCGCAGCCCCTGGCGCTCGGCAACCAGTTCGCCGCCAACCTCGTGGTGGGCTTGTCGTTCAAGGACGGCCGGACGTTGGCCCTGCCCGATCCCGTGGATGATCTGCAAAAGAACTGCGAGATCGTCCTCAGCGGCGGAGAACTCTGCGAAGAAGGTAAGGTGATCTCGCTGGACCTCATCTATACGGCGGAACCCTGCGGCGACTTCCCGAACCCGCAGGACGGCAAAGCGAAGTGCGAAGACTTCGGTCCGCTTCCGGACGACGTCTACATCATCGTGACGAACGAGGACAAGGCCAACGAAGCCGCGGACGGCAAAGGCAAGACCTGGTTCAAGGGAGACGTGAGCAAGGATGGTGTCTTCACGGCCAGCGCCGCCAACGCAGGCGAAGACAAGTTCGATTCCTCGAGCTACGTCCATGTCTACGCATCGCAAGGCGGAGCGCTTCTGCAGACGGTCGAGTTCCATACTTCCTGTTCGCAGGCGCTCAACGCGGGCGACGAGTTCGGCAGTATCCTCGTCTTCGGCGGTGTCAATGACACCACCGGACCTGCCTCTCTCGGCGCCCAGGTGACCTTCGTTTACCAGGTCAAGAACATCGGTTCCTCCGCCATCAATAACGTGGTGGTCACGGACAGCATCCCCGGCGATGTCCCGGGAAGTCCCATTCCCACCATCCCCGCGGGAGAAACCGTCGTCCTGGAACGCTCCGTGAGCACCACCGGTGATATCTCGAACGTCGTCCGCGCTGTCCTGCCCGGCAGCGACTGTGAGGACTCCGATAATGTCACCGTGGATGTTGTGCCTCCGCCTCCGGGTCCCATCGAGTGCACCACCAAGATCCAGGCCATGCTCCTGACTTACATTGGTCCGGACATCCCCGGCAATGTGACCGTGGTGTTCAACCCGGATAAGGGGCCGGACGTCACCTACAGCTTCCCCGGCGGCCTCCTCAACGGGACCACCCTCAGCAAGCCCGGTCAGAACGACTTCACCATCGACGCCACTGTCGGTGGAGAGGAGGAACTCGGGTCCAAGACGATCATCACGTTCAACGGGGTTGATCCCGACAGCGGTATCCACACCAGCTGCTCCGCGAACTTCTTCGCCCAGCAGCCGGCCCCGCTCAACGATCCCAAGGGTGATCCTTCGCCCAACTGGTTCGTGGAGTTCTTCACGCAGAAGCCCTGAAGAACCTTAAGCGAACTTAACTAAACTTAAAGTTATCTGATTCAGGCGGCGTCGGTCTTCGTGACCGGCGCCGCTTTTCTGTACCGACCCCCTCTCTCATGCAGCCTTTCCGCTACCTTGCCCTACAAAGACAAATCCGCTTGGTGGGTGGGAGCGCGGGCATCTTGCCCGCCTTTGGAGAATCCGGCTGGGGACAGGCGCACTCCCTTTAGAAGCGGACAGGATCCGCCTTCGCCAAGGCTATGGCGGGACACGTGCCCGCGCTGCCAGAAACAGGCCGCAATCCCTGTCCTGGAGTGAAACCTCTCATTGCTCGCCTTCCCTCTCCCCGGGAGAGAATCGACGTGAGGGGTCCCCTGGGTGAGATTTCGCCCCGCCGGAAGGCCCCCCGGGGCCATCAGACCATAACAAGGGACACAAAAAAGGCGGCACCAGTGAGGTGCCGCCTTTTCTATAAAAAACGGGTCGGTGGACGGTTACTTTTTCAATTTCCGCCGCACCACTTCGATTCCGAAGATGGCCAGGGCGAGGATGGCGACCGTTGCCCCGGATTCAGGGACCTGAAAAGCGGGTGCCGCGAAAGCTGCCGGGGCGGCGATCATGCCGCAAGCCAAGGTGAGGATCGTTGCCATCAAGGTGTTCTTTGTTGATTTCATTTCGATTTCCTTAAGTATTTTTTAGGTTCTTGTGCCAAGACGCGGGAACCTCTTAGGCCTGCGTTATGGATCTCGGTTTGAACCATTTTAATCGCACAAACCGTGCCAACAAGAAAAAGCGGGCCAAAATGCCCCGATTCATGTTGGATAAGTCCTTCAAAAACAATGGTTCATGAAAATTCCGAAAATTTCTCGGTGCTACCGCGCAGGAGTGCGCGCGCTCCGCGTTTTGTAAAGAATTCCGACACTTATTTTCGGAATTCGCGGGATTTCCCGGGTTTGTGCATTTTCAATTCTTTGGAAATCAGCGGGTTGGGTCCTTCAGCACCCCCGGTGGGCATAGTGTCTGAATTCTTGACAACTTTACACCTCATTCTCCCTGTGTGAGTGCCTCACACGTTATGCCATCGGCGCGACCCGCCCCGACCGCCGGCGGGCCCCGATTGGGACGAGGGAACAGGCAGCGCCGGGGACCCCGGCGCCGACACCCTAGACCCGGTTTACCAGGGAGATCCGGGCTGTCGGGAGGCGGCTTTTGCTGATAGAATCCCGGAGATACCCCCGTTTCTTAAGAAGGCTTAATTTATCCCGTGAAACCGAGGCATTTTCTTACGCTCATCGCGCTGCTGATTCCTGTCTCGGCAGGGGCGGAGGAAATCGCCCCGAAGCATCTCGAATTCTTCGAGAAAAACATCCGGCCGGTCCTCGTCGAGAAATGTTATAAGTGCCACGCGGAAGACGCGGAGAAAATCAAGGGCGACCTCTTGCTCGACACGCGCGAAGGAATGTTGCGCGGCGGCGAAACCGGGCCCGCGGTGGTGCCGGGCGATCTGAAGAAGAGTTTGCTGATCGAGGCGATCCGGTACCGGGACGAAGACCTCGAGATGCCGCCCAAGGAGCAACTGTCCGAAAAGGTAATCTCGGACTTCGAGAAATGGATCGCGATGGGCGCGCCCGATCCGCGCGTCGGCGGCGAAGGCGCCGGCATCTCGGTCAAGGATGTGATCGACTTTGAAGAGGGCCGTCAATACTGGGCGTTTCAGCCGCCGGCGGAACCTGCTTTTCCGAAGGTTAAGGACTCGGGCTGGCCGCGGACGAAGGTCGATGCGCTGATCCTGGCCGGGCTCGAGGAAAAGGGATTGCAGCCGGTGGATGACGCAGACCGGCCGACCTTGATTCGCCGGTTGTATTTCGATTTGATCGGGCTGCCGCCGGCACCGGAGCAGGTGGAAGCCTTTGTCGCCGACACATCTCCGGTTGCGGTCGCAAAGGTGGTCGACGAGTTGCTGGCATCCCGTCATTTCGGCGAGCGCTGGGGGCGCCACTGGTTGGACGTGGCGCGATACGGCGAGTCGTCGGGCATGGAGAGAAACTTCGCGTTTCCCAGCGCCTGGCGATACCGCGATTACGTGATCGCGTGTTTCAACGAAGACAAGCCGTATAACGAGTTCATCCGGGAACAGATCGCCGGTGACCTGGTCCTCACGGAGTCCACGGCCGACCGCGACCGCCTCCTGATCGCCACCGGATTCCTCGCGATCGGGCCGAAATCACTGAACCAGAGGGATAAAGAGCAATTCAAGATGGATATCGTCGACGAACAGATCGACGTCGCCTGCCGCGCGGTTCTGGGTCTCACGGTGAGTTGCGCCCGTTGTCACGATCACAAGTTCGATCCGATCTCGACGAAGGATTATTACGCGATGGCCGGATTCTTCACGAATACGCAGACCTTTTACGGGACGCCCAAGGGCAAAGGCAACCGGCAGCCTTCCACACTGATGGCGATCGGGGAAGACGGATACGACAAGTCGCAGGCACTCAAGAAGCACCGCGAGAAACTCGCCGAGATGGGCCGGGAGATGGGCCGCGCGAAGAAAGAAATGAACGGGCTTCGCAAGAAGATCAAGGACAAGCAAAGGCTCGCGGCGGAGACAAAGAATGCGAAAAAGGAGATTCAACAATTGGAGCAACGGATGCGCGCCTTCAAGCAGCGTGGACCGGACGCGCCGGATTACGCGATGGCGGTGCTGGACCGGGAAAACATCGAGGAGGCGCATCTTCTAATTCGCGGCGACGTGGAATCGAAGGGCGATCCCGTAACGCGGGATTTCCTCACGGTGATGAAGTCGGAGCGCGATCCGCAGATTGCGATGGCGCAGAGCGGCCGGGCCCAGCTGGCGGAATGGATGTCTGCCGAAACAAATCCGCTTCCGGGGCGGGTCATGGTCAACCGGATCTGGCATCATCTCTTCGGACAAGGGCTGGTGCGGACGGTGGACAACTTTGGCAGCCAGGGCGAGGCGCCGACACACCCGGCGCTGCTGGATCACCTGGCGCTGAAATTTGCGGCGGAGGGATGGTCGGTGAAGAAGGCGATCCGGGACATCGTCCTGAGCCGGGCGTATCAACTTTCGAGCGCGCACCACGAACGGAATTTCGAGATCGATCCGGACAACCGGCTGGTCTGGCGTATGAACACGCGGCGCCTGGATGCGGAAGCGCTGCGTGACGCGGTGCTGGCCGCCAGCGGCGAGCTCGACCGTGAGCCGGTCGAGGCATCGGTGGTCGCGGAACTCGGCAACAGCAACATCGGGCGGGACACGAAATCGAGAGAAGCCCTCGCACGGGGAGTGAACTCCCATCGCAGCGTTTACCTTCCCATCGTGCGTAATATCGTGCCCGAGTTTCTGTCGACCTTCGATTTTGCCGAGCCCAGCATCCTGGTAGGCCGACGCAACATCACGACGGTGCCGACCCAGGCGCTCTACATGATGAACAGCGATTTCATTCTCGAGCAATCGGCACGCCTCTCCAAGCGGGTTTTCGAGTCAGAGGCCGGCGATCGGGAGGCGCGGATTGATCAGATCTATTTGCGGGCGTTATCACGCACGCCGGACCCGGGGGAAAAGGAAGCCGCGGCGCGCTTCCTGGAGGAATTTATGGCGGGGCTCGCCGAGCAGAAAGAGAATCCTGAAGAAGCGGCCGCGGCGGCGTGGGCCAGCCTGAGCCAGGCGCTGCTGGCGAGCGCGGAGTTTCGGTATTTGAATTGAGGCGCGCGTTGCGCGCCGTGAAAAGTGCGAAGGTAAAAAGTAAAAGGTCGCAGAATTTAACCGCGGATCACGCAGATTGAGGCAGATTTTTGAAACACAGATTGGCACAGATTGTTTTTATGTAGCCGCGCTCGTAAGAGCGTGGTCTGGGGACGTTTTTCTCTCGGCGGGTTCCCGGGTTTTTTAACCACAGATCGCGACAACGGAGCGAGGTAGCTATCGCGACTGCGGTAGCCTTACGCAGATTTTTTTTTGACCACAGATGACGTAGATAAACGCAGACTTTTTCTTTTTGCCGTATTGCGGTGTCTTGAGGCCTGGAGGGAAACGCTTTGTCGTTTCCGAGAATGAGAGACAATTTTTTTAACACAGATGGACGCGAATGGAGATGGGCGTGCTGAGTATTTGATGAAAAAGGAGATTACAAAATGAGTCATTCCAAGTTCCGAGTTCCGCAATCCGAATTTCAATCTCCGAATTCCGAATTTGTCGCCTCCCGGCGCTCCGCGCTGAAGGGGATATCGGCGGGGTTCGGGTATATGGCTTTTGCGGGGTTGAGCACGCAGGCGGCGCAACGGTATCAGAGTCCGCTGGCGCCGAAGTCACCGCATTTTGCGCCGCGCGCCAAACGCGTGATCTTCGCCTGCATGCGGGGCGGCCCTTCGCACGTGGATACCTTCGATTACAAGCCCGCACTGGCGAAGAACGACGGCAAATCGATCGATAACCGCAAGCTCATGCAGTCGCCGTGGAAGTTCGGGCGCCACGGAAAGAGCGGACTGCCGATCTCCGAACTCTTCCCGCACCTGGCGGCGCACGCCGACGATCTTTGTCTCCTCAACGGAATGTACGCCGATGTGCCGAGTCACCCGGAGTGCTTCGTCCAGCTGCACACCGGCAGTTTTCAATTCGTCCGTCCGTCGATGGGGGCCTGGGTCCTTTACGGCCTGGGGACGGAGAATGAGAATTTACCGGGTTTTCTTACCATCAGTCCTCCCGGGCGCGTGGGCGGCGCACAGAATTACGGGAGCGCCTTTCTTCCCGCGGTTTACCAGGGCACCCGGATCGGGATGCTCGGTCAATCGGTTAAGGATGCCAAGATCGAGCACCTGAGCAACTCGCGTCTGCCGGCTGCCCTGCAGAAAAAGCAGCTCGATTATCTGCAGTCGATGAATCGCGATCTCCTGCGCCGCAAACAGGCGGACGCGCAAATCGAGGGCGTCATCCAGTCCTACGAACTCGCGTTCCGCATGCAGACGGAAGTGCCCGACGTGATGGATATCAACGCGGAGCCGGAGAAGATTCGGGAACTTTACGGGATCGGCAATTCCAATACTGATGATTTCGGGCGGCAATGTCTGCTGGCGCGGAGGTCCGCCGAAGCGGGGGTGCGATTCATCGAGCTCGGTCACTCGAGTTGGGATCAGCACAAGAGCCTCCGCGGCAAGCTTGCGAGCAACTGCATGAATATCGACAAGCCGCTGGCGGGTCTGCTTGCGGATCTCAAGCAGCGGGACATGCTCGATGAAACCCTTGTGATCTGGGGCGGCGAATTCGGCCGCACGCCGCACGTCAAGCAAGACGACGGCCGGGATCACAACAACCGCGGATTCAGTTTCTGGATGGCGGGCGGCGGCGTCAAGGGCGGCATGCGTTACGGCGAGACCGATGAAAACGGGATCGCCGCAGTCGACGGGCGCGTCCATTTCCACGATCTGCACGCCACCATCCTGCATCTGCTGGGTCTCGATCACGAGAAACTGACCTACAATTACTCCGGCCGGAACTTTCGTCTCACGGATGTTTACGGCAACGTGCTCACGGATATTCTTGCGTGAGTCCGGCTGCGCCGCGGTTCAGGGTTCAGGGGTTGAATTATCCGGGAACGAAGGTAGGGCGACGCGTCCCGCGGAGCCGCCCGCGATCGGAAATCGTTCCCGCGTGATGGCGGCTCCGCGGGACGCGTCGCCCTACCCGCTTCGCATCCGTGATCGCAGCCGTGCGGGGGCGAGATGCTCGCCGCATTACAATCCGGAGGGCGGGTTGTAATGGCCGCCGTAATCCGGTTGCCCTAAGTTGCCGGAGTCATGTCACCGCCATCCGTCGAATATGTGCTTCCGTCGTCCCGCGCCTTTGCCGGGATGAAGCGCGTCCTGTTCCATCCCTTTGACATCGGGAAATGGTTCGTGCTCGGATTCACGGCGTGGATTGCCGGTCTTATGGACGGCGGCGGTTCCGGCGGCGCGGGCGGCGACTCGGAAGGATGGGGAGGAGGCTTCGGTGAGGTGGGACGATGGATGGAGGAAAACCTCCTCCTCGTGATCGGGATCGGTGCCGTCGTGGTGTTGATCGGGCTGGCCATTCTTATCGCGCTGTTGTGGGTCAGTTCGCGCGGGAAATTCATGTTCCTCGACAACGTGATGCACAATCGCGCGGAGGTGAAAGCCCCCTGGCACCGGTTTCGGGCAGAGGGGGACTCGCTCTTCCTGTGGAGGCTTGGCTTCGGGTTGATTGTGTTCTTTGTCATGCTCCTCATCGTTGGGGTGCTCGCTTTATTCGCCCTTGCCCTGGGCGATGCTGCCTGGGTGGCCATCATCCCCGGCGTCCTGGTGCTGGTGCCGGTCATCCTGGCGCTCCTTTACATCACCATCCTGCTCGAGGATTTCGTGGTTCCGGTGATGTACAGGGAATCGCTCACCACCAACGAAGCCTGGAAACGGTTTCTTGCGCTGCATCGGACGTCGCCGGGCGCCTTCGTCCTCTTTGCTTTGTGGAAAGTGTTGCTCTGGATCGCGGCGTTCGTCTGCATTATCGCGTTCGGCGTGGCCACCTTGCTGATTGGATTTATTCTCATGATCATCCCGTATCTCGGAGCGGTGGTGTTGCTTCCCGTCTCCGTGTTCTTCCGGTTTCTCGGGCCGGAGTTCCTGCGCCAGCTCGGGAGCGAATACGATCTCCTGACCGGGGACCTGGTGCCGGATTCGGGATAGAGTAGTTGGCAGTTTGGAGTTGGGAAGGCGGATTAGGGGCAGGTCAGAATGGCACGTGGATAAGGCCCTTAATCTTCTCATTCCTCATTGCAGACAAGCCGGAGGGCGACGCTTTATCCCCACTTCGTGGCGCTCTGCAGGGTGCCTTCGGCTCTTTATGATGCGCTAACGCGCCATGGCAGTGTCGTCGCCGCCA
>JAHEJT010000275.1 GCA_024638765.1 Verrucomicrobiales bacterium | reverse complement strand
CCATCTCGACGGTGGCGGTGGGCTCGGGCGCCGACGTCGGTCTTCTCCAGACCATCGCCGCGGCCGGGGGCGGGCAGGCTTACGTGACCATGGATCCCACGGCCATTACCCGGATTTTCACCCAGGATACCATGGTGCACACAGGCCGCATGATCCGTGAGGAAGCCTTTCAGCCAAGACTCGTCGAGCGTCATCCCATGCTCGATAACTGGGTCGAAGGAGCCGCCCCGCCTCTGCTTGGTTATGTGAAAACCAATCGCAAAGCCACCTCCCAGGTTCCGCTGGTAACTGATCTCGGCGATCCATTACTCGCGCACTGGAGATTTGGATTGGGCAAGGTCACCGCCTTTACCTCCGACTGCAAGTCGCGATGGGCTTCTCTCTGGATCAGCCAGTGGGAGGGATACAGCCAGATGTGGGCGCAGATCCTCCGCGAAACCGCGCGTCAGCCCCAGGGGCAGAACATGGACATGCGGCTGGCAGCTCGCGGAGAAGATGTCGAGTGTGCGGTCGATCTGTTAGAGGATGCCGGCACGCGACGCAACGATGCGGCCGTGGAGGCGGACGTTTTTTTCGTCCCCTCCAATGCGCTTGGTTCGCAGATGAAACTTTTGTCCTCGAAGCCGCTGCACCAGGAGGGCCCGGGTATCTACGCGGGCACTTTCAGGCCGGAGTTACCCGGGGTTTACCTGGTGCGCGCCCGCGCCGGGTCCCAGATGATTTCCGCGGGATATGTCCATAACCCGTCCGCGGAGGTGGCGACGGGCAGGGTGAACGAAGCTCTCTTGCGCAAGGCGTGCGAACTCACGGGGGGGCAGTTCCTCGCGGATGCCGGTGAGAAGCTCAATCTCACGGGCGCGGAGGTGTCGCGCTACATCGAGATCTGGCCTTACCTCCTGCTCGGGTTCCTGCCGCTCTTTCTGGCGGACGTAGCGGTGCGCCGATGGGAACACGTGCGGGGGCTTTTCGACCAGGCCCGCCGCGTCGTGGCCCCGGGCCGTTGAGAGCCCCGGAGGCCGGTCCCGGCGGGCAATGAAGCCCGTTCCTAGGATTGGTTTTGGGCGGCTTTTCTTGGAAATCATTGGGCTAGGCGGTTTTGTGCTCGATTTTTGTTTAAGAAATCCGTAATATAATGCAGTTTTAACAAAAGTAATTATCGCCATGGCTGCACCCGTCCCCCAGGGAACCCTGTTGTTCCATTGTCCGCACTGCGCCTCCCCCCTCTCCGTGCCCACGGAGCTCGGCGGGAGCTCAGGTCCTTGCCCCCGTTGCGCTCGTGCAATCCAGGCGCCCCGCGTCGTCGGGGACAATTCCGCATCGGTTCCGGCGAACCAACCTGCCGCCCGCAAAAATCATGCTCCTTCCTCCGTCCACTTGCCGCCGGTGCGGGAGGAAGCGCAAATGGGCGGAAAAGTGATCTCCTGCGCTGATCCGAGGGAGGCCCTTGGGAATATCGCCCGCGGGTTCTTTCCAAAAAGGAGCATCGCTGCCCCGGCCGGGATGGCCGGCAAAGACGACAGCTGGAAGCAGCGTTACCGGGAGCGCAGCCGAAAGCATCACAAGCAGCGCAAACGTGACAAGCTTTTAGACAGCGTCGTCTCGATAAAATCGGGCGTCCTCATTGCCCTCGTGTTCACCTGCGTGATGGGATTCATCGCGTACAAACACCACGGGAAACGCGCCCTCGAGGACTCGCCCAGAATTCACCGGGCTTCCGGGGGACTGTTCTACCAAATGCAGACTCCCGCCGCAGTTGCGGCCTCGGATGACTCGCCGGATGCTCTGATCGCGCCTGGATTCCAGATCGGTGAACCCGCGACTGATCCCACATTCCCTCTGTCCTCTCCGGCCGTCGCCCTAATCGGCGGCGAGGAGTAGGGGAGATTCGTTAATCGTTAATGGTTCTTCGTTAAGAGGGGGACAGTGGCGGCTGCCGCAGCGATATCAGATAGAAGATCGCAGGCGGCACGCCCGGGTTACACTTCCCCGCATAGCGAATTACCTCGGGTTAAAGATATCGTCTGTTTCCAGGCCGGTGAGGTTCTTGATCCCGCGGATGAGGATCCAGAAGGCCAGCAGCAGCACCAGGAAAGCCGGTCCTCCCGCCACCGGAAAGCTGAGATACGTCATCCGGCCCAATTCCTCGTTGAAGTCGGGGGTGCCCGGTTCGCTTCTCAGCAGGTAAATCGCGACTCCGAAACTGAGGACGGCGCACAGCAGCATGGACGCCGCCATGAGAAAAGAACAATGGACAATGAGTCTGTCGAACTCTTGGCTCTTGTTTTTCTTGCGGAGGTTATGCTCGATGGCTGGCACGTCGACGAGTTCCGGTGCCATCAGAAACATGCGGATGAGGGGCTTTCGGGAGCGCGCCGTCAGGAGGAAGACTCCGGCGAAGAACAGGGGGAAGGATGCCTCCTTCAGCGCGATCCACAGCGCGCTGGCCTTCATCAACCCGAGTCCCCCCGTGAGGAGGACGCTGAGCATTCCCAGGGTCGCAAAGAAGCTGAACTCACGCCGGCGCACATAGTCGTAAATGCCGTAAGCCAGGGGGATGCTGAACGCGATCACCAGCGCCCGCGTGGGGCCCAGCTGGTGCTTCTCGCTGAACTGGAGAAGGATGAACGACGGGACCACGATATTCAGCAGGAGACTGAGAAAGGGGTTCTCCCGGGGGGTGGATTTCACTGTGGGGTCCTTTGTCATGGCCGGCGCGGATTGCGAAAGACAGGACCCTAGCCTCGCCGTGGTCTTCATTCAACGGTGGGAACACGGTTTCTTTTTCAGGGAAGCCCCGTTGCCGCCGGTTGCATTTGTCCGCGATACCGTTTAAAAAGCTGGGACCGATGAGCGCCAGCATTGATCTCCTCTGCCGGGCGGTGGCACAGCAAAATGCCACCGACCTCTTCATTCGTGAGGATCAAGTGCCGCGGATGCGGATTGCCGGGGAAATCGTGGCTGCCGGGGAAGAAGTTGTCGCGGAAGCGGAGCTCGCAAATTTCTGGAAACACTGCGGCACGGACCCGGACACGGTCAAGGAGCGGGACGTGAGTTACGTGGCCGCGGACGGCACGCGGTTTCGCGTCAACCTGCACCGGCACCTCGGCCGGCATGCCGCCGTGCTCCGGCCCATCAAGCGGGACGTGCCTGATCTCTTTACCTTGGGCCTTCCCGAAGAGCTTTTGCGACGCTGGGTCTCCCACCCGTCCGGCATCGTCCTGGTGACCGGCGCCACCGGAACCGGTAAATCCACTACTATCGCTTCGGCGCTGAAGTGGCTCAACCAAACCGCCCGACGTCACGTGGTGACAATCGAAGATCCCATCGAGTATCTCTTCGATGACCAGGAGTGCATTTTCACCCAACGCGAAGTTGGGACCGACACCGATTCGTTCAGCCGGGGATTGCGCAGTTCGCTGCGTCAGAGTCCGGATGTGATTTTCGTAGGCGAGATCCGAGACGCGGAGACTGCGACCGTGTCCTTGCAGGCGGCGGAGACCGGGCATCTCGTCCTGTCGACATTGCACAGCTCCAACGTCACTGACACCTTGGAACGCCTTTCGGGGCTCTTCCCTTCCGCGGAGAGAGAAGGTGCAATGTTCGTGCTCACCGGCCAGCTTATCGGGATTCTCTCCCAGCGACTGCTCCCTGGAGTCGACCAGAACCTCGTCGCGGTCGTGGAGCATCTTCAGAATGAAGGTGCCACGCGCAAGTGGATTCGTGAGGGAGACTTTCCGAAGCTTGGCGATTTCGTGGCCCGGGGCGACAACCTCAACAACCGCGACTTCCTCACTTCGATGGTGGAAGCCGTCAACGCCGGACGCATTTCCGTGGAGACCGGAGAGCGTGCCAGCGGCCATCCGCTGGAATTCCAACGCGCCCTGCGTGGGATCAGCGGCGGCAGTATCAGCGCTTGAAGTCGACGTCTGCTTCCTGGATCATTCCCTGCGGAGTGCCCTGCCTATGCCAAGAGATCTGGTTGATTACCTGGAGTTGACTTGTGAAAGAGAGGGGTCCGACCTCCATCTCACCGTGGGGGCGCCTCCCATGGCCCGAGTCCACGGGATGCTCCACCCCCTGGAAGATTTCAATCTCGACCGGGATGCCTGCCAGGCGTTGATCATGGCGGTGCTCACCGAATCCCAGCGCGCCTCCCTGGAGGAAACCTGGGAACTGGATTTCGCCCTCCAGATCCAGTCCGTGGGCCGCTTTCGTGGCAACGTCCATTACAATCGCGGGCAGTTGGAGGCGGCCTTCCGTCATATCCCCAAACGTATTCCCGATCTTTCCGAGCTCGGACATCGCCCCATCGTGGATCAGCTATGCGAGTTGCACGAAGGGTTCATTCTCCTGACCGGGGTTACCGGTGCGGGAAAAAGCACCACCCTGGCAGCCATGGCCAAACGCATCAGCGAGCGGCGCTCCGGCGTGATCGTGTCAGTCGAGGATCCGATCGAATACGTCTTCGATCACGCCATGAGCATCGTGAAGCAGAGAGAGATCGGGACTGATACCAAGAGT
>JAHEJT010000274.1 GCA_024638765.1 Verrucomicrobiales bacterium | reverse complement strand
CCTGACTCCTGACTCCTGACTCCTGAGGACTCTAGTCGCGGCGCCGTTCCAATTTCCTGCGGGTTGCTTCCCAGGTTTCGTTGGGGAGCGCTTCCCAGATCTTGAGATCCTTGAAGTGGACGGATTCGCCGTTGATGGTGAAGCCGACGCTGGCTTTCTCGACCTCGGCGAGGAGAGGGTGGGAGCCGAAGGAGACGTGTTTCTCCCCGTCGATCTGGGCGACAAGGGTATCGCCCATGATCTCGATGAGCAGGGTGTGCCATTCCCCGGGTTCCAAGTCCATCTCGGTGGTCTGGAACTTGATGGCTTTATCGGGGCCCTCGTGATCGTGATCGTCTTTCTGGGTGGAAAATCCCTGGGAGTTGAGAAGGACGCGGCAGACGTGATCGACGCTGTCGTTGACGGAAAAGGTGGTGGATTTGGCGCCCTCGAGTTTAAATGCGTATTGGATGACGGCGTTTTGGAACGCGATTTTGCGTTTGAAGGTGGCGGCGTGATCATCGGCGGCGAGTTCTTTGCCCGCGAGGACGCCGTCCACGATCTGCCAGTCGCCGTTGCCGGCGTTCCAGCCCTCACCAACCGTTCCCAGGCTGTCTTCGAAGAGAATGGCGCCGGGACGAGTCATGAGAGGATCGAAAGCAATGCCATGGCTATCGCGCTCCGCCTGGGCCGCGGCGGCCGCCTGTGCCTGGGCCCAGGCCGCGTCGGCCTCGGACAGTTTCTCCAGGGGGTATTCGAAAGGCGGACCGGTTCGTTTCTGAAGGACGACAGCGTGCTCCTTGGTCTCGAGGTAGCGCGCCTCGATCTTGACGCCGTCCTTGTTGGTCCAGAATCGGAACTGGTCGGATGCCGCTATGCAGAAAGCAGAGGCGATGAGGGTTGCGGCGAGAACGAGAAGTTGGGTTTTCATGGCAGTGCTGGTAGGCTTTTCGAGGCAGGACCAGCTTATTGGCAAAGACCGGTCCGGTCAATGGCAGGCGGCGGATAGTGAAGTGAGAAGAGGCGCGGGAAGAGACAGTGAATGAAGGTCGATGGAAAGCATTACCGGACGGTGTGGATCGATCCGAAAGATGGCGACGTGGTGAGGATTATTGACCAGAGGAAATTGCCGTTTGAGTTTGTGGTGGAAGAGCTGAGGTCAGTGGAGGACGCGGCGGTGGCAATTCGCGAAATGCATGTGCGCGGGGCGGGTTGTATTGGTGCGACTGCGGGATTCGGAATGTTCCTGGCGGCGCGTGAGTCCGCAGGCACCGGCGGCGATTTGATGGCCCGGATGCGGGATGCGGGCGAGATACTCAAGGCCACGCGCCCCACGGCAGTAAATCTGGCGTGGGCGGTGGAGCGCCAGTTGCGCGTCGTCGGGGAGGAGGAAGGAGAAGACGTCCGGGTGCAGGCGGCCCGCGCAACAGCGCAAGAGATCGCGGATGAAGACGCCGAGTGGTGCCGCCGTATCGGCGAGCACGGGCTGGATTTGATTCGGGAAATTGCCGCGCGAAAAGGGGAGAACGCACCGGTGCAGGTGTTGACGCATTGCAACGCAGGCTGGCTGGCTTTCGTGGATCACGGATCCGCGACGGCGCCGATTTACGCCGCGCACGACGCCGGGATTCCGGTGCATGTATGGGTGGACGAAACGCGTCCGCGGAATCAGGGGGCGCGACTGACGGCATGGGAGTTGGGAAAGCACGGGGTGCCGCACACGGTGGTGGTGGATAATGCGGGGGGACACTTGATGCAGACGGGACAGGTCGATCTCATGATTACGGGAACGGACCGGACGACACGGACCGGAGACGTCGCCAACAAGATCGGGACTTATTTGAAAGCGCTGGCGGCGAGGGACAACGGGGTGCCTTTTTACGTGGCGCTTCCCTCGTCGACCTTTGATTGGAAGAGGCGGGACGGTTTGCGGGAGATCACGATCGAAGAGCGGGGAGGGGAGGAGGTCTCGGTGATTGGGGGGAGTCCGGGCCGGGGTGAGGCGGAGGTCGAGGTGCGGCTGACGCCGGAGGGGACGGTGGCGGCGAACTATGGGTTCGATGTGACGCCGGCGCGTCTGGTGACAGGATTGATCACGGAGCGCGGGATATGCGAGGCGAGCGAGGCGGGGATTCAGGCCCTCTACCCGGGGTTCTAGAGGAGGTTAACTTTTTGGAAATTAATAAGTTATGACAAAAAATAGCGTTTTTTGGTTGCCCTAGCCTCCAAAAGGACTATAATTTCTATAGTAACCACCTCTTCCGCGCCCAGGCTCTCCACCGGCGGACCGATCGGGGGCCCCGCGGTAGAAACGGGAAATCGCCAGGCCATTTTCGATGTTCGGGTTCGAGTTCAAACACCTTGTCTTTATGGGCGCACTCTTCTGCGCCGGTTGGACCCTTGCGGTCTCCGGCCTGGTTGCCTACGAGGAAATCGGTTACTTCCAATACCCCAGCGAACTGCCGCAGGACGATTCTCTCCGGATTAAAGGATTTGACCTGAACTTTTTCGACAAGTTCAAGGCCGTCTCCCAGACCATGAACATCGTGCTTCCGATCGGGTTCGGTTGCATTGCTTTTCTTCTCTACACTTATTCTCTGAATCCGATTGGATTCGGCTCGCTGGCCACGGCGGTCGCGGCGCTGGTGGCGGCCTTATTCCGCGGTTTTGACGCTTGTCAAAAGGTGGAACAACTCGCGGGCCAAGACCCGAACACATTCATCTGGTGGATGATGTAGCGCGGCACGCGCCGCTTCCGCGCATCTGCCGCAGTGTCTTCCCAGCCCCCCAGGCAAACAGCAGCGCGAACGCAGCGGCGCCGCTGCCCAGGATCAGGGCGATCCATTCGGCTCTCTTTGGAATTCCGCGATTAAGAATTGCGCGTTCCGGTTTTTGCGGATCGTAATACACGGAAACCTGCCTGCCATTTGAGAAGGAGGCGAGGTGCTCATCGGCCTCCGTTCTTTTTCCGAAACTTCGCGGCTGAAGACGAGCATCATGGGAACGTGTCCGGAATCTCGCGGCAGCGACGGTGTACTCGCAGGTCACCACGGCGAGCCAGGAGACTCCGCCTCGGATGAAAGACCGCTTGCGCAGCTCAGTGGAAGTGACGAAGCCCTGTGCTTGCGGCCAGCTGCCGCTGGCGTGCGCCCTGGCAAGGATATTGAATTGGTGCCAGGCTCCAAGGATGAAGCAAGCGGCGAAGAGCAGGACCAGCGCGAAGCCGGCCGCGGGCGGAAACATGTTGCGTTTTGTGGGTTGTGACATTCAAGGGGCCATTACCCGGAATCGGGAGGCTATCGCCGAGGAACTTCGCGCTTGAAATCCATTTCCTGCCAGCCGCAACCGCGCGCGGGTCTCTCAAGCGGTTGCACCTCGGTGTAGAGAATCGTTTCAGCATCGGCGCCATAAGGTCCACGGAGGATTTCCTCGCCCTGGGGATCAATCACGAGGGAGCATCCGATGCAATCTCGGCCTTCCCAAGGGCCCGCCACGATCGGACCGACATTGCTGACGGCCGCAATCCAAAGCGAGAATTCCCGGCACACCGGGATGTAGGAATCACGCCAGATCCGGCCATAGGGTTCGCGCACCTGATCGTGACCGGGAGGAACAGCCCAGGCGCTGGGCGAGAGGATGATGTCCGCGCCCATGTGACCGAGAGTCCGGCCCAGGACAAGGCCGGAGGCAAAGCCATCCGCGCAGATCATGAGGCCGAGGGTTCCGAGTTCCGTGTGGCACACCCCGAGGCGGTCCCCCTGGTCGTAGGAAGCATGGCCGATTTCCAGCTCGTTCAGTTTGCGGTACCGCAGGATGACCTCGCCGTCACGATCGATGATGACGGCCGCGTTATAAGTCCGGTCTCCGTCTTTTTCCGTCATCCCCGCACAGACAAAGATGCGGTGCTGGCGGGCGGCTCGGGCCAGGGCGGCACAAGCTTCGCCGTCCGGTATGGTCGTGGCATGATTGCGCGCGTCGGGATGAGTCCAACCGAGATCGAGAGCTTCCGGCAGCAGCGCGAGATCGGCGCCGCGACCTGCCGCCTCCGCGATGAGCTCCGCGGCATGGCCGAGGTTCTGGGAGAGCTGCCCGCCGTGCACGCGCATTTGAAGAAGCGCGAGTTTGAAAGGAGTGGGAGGAATGGTTATTAGTTAATAGTTATTGGTTAATCCGGAAGGCGGGAAGCGGGATGTAGGAAGGATGAAGGATGAAGGATGTGCCGATTTGTCATCCCGAGCGGAGTCGAGGGATCTCTCGTTGAAATTTTGCAGTGACGAGCGACCAGAAAAGCGAGTGCCATGACAGATATACGAGTGGTTTCTGGAAGCAAGTATACTCTGGGGCTTAGAGAGATCCCTCGACTTCGCTCGGGATGACAGGACAGAAGGAGCGGTCGCGATGCGGGAATGGTGGCGTGCTGGGTTGCTGGATGCTGATCGGAGTCCCGATAAAATCGGGAACAAAGACGGGAGACCCTGAATTCAGGGCAGAAATGGGAAGAGCGTTTTTTTCCGTGCGTCGGTCATGGGGGCGGCGTATTCGCTGATCTCGTATGCCTCG
>JAHEJT010000273.1 GCA_024638765.1 Verrucomicrobiales bacterium | reverse complement strand
TTGTAGCGCCTGGTCTTGGTGATTGGGTTCTTTTTCACACTGCTCTTTTACCAAGATTCAGAGCTCCAGGCAGCTAGCTGCTTTCTCTTTCTCCCGCTTGCAGTTGAACGTTGAATCTACCTCATAAAGAGCCGAAGGCACCCTGCAGAGCGCCACGAAGTGGGGATAAAGCGTCGCCCTCCAGGGCGAACCTTTAACTCGGAACCGAGGACACTGATCCTTGAACGCCGGCGAGGGAGAATCACGCCACCCCCAGCTTCCGCACGAGCCTGCCCACGGTCAATCCCTGGATCCCCACTGAGAAAATCACGATAATGTACGTCATGTAGACGATTAGATCCCTGGACATCCCCTCCTCGCGCAGGGACAGCGCGAGCGCGACCGAGATCCCGCCGCGCAACCCGCCCCAGGTCAGAAGTGTGACCGTTTTCCTCGGCGACCCGCAACGGAGTTTCGTCAGCCCCACCGAAAAGCCGACGCTGATAACACGGCTGAGCAGCACCACCGGGATCGCCAGGAGGCCCGCCCAGAGATAATCCCACCGGAACTCCTCCGCGATGTTCAGCAGCACGAGGCCCATCATCACGAAAAGGA
Source organism: Verrucomicrobiales bacterium (assembly GCA_024638765.1). Classification (GTDB taxonomy): domain Bacteria; phylum Verrucomicrobiota; class Verrucomicrobiia; order Verrucomicrobiales; family DEV007; genus JAHEJT01. Next base: position 3,950 of record JAHEJT010000273.1, on the reverse strand, counting down.
TTGCGTTCAAGATCTCGTCGATACTCTCCCAGAAGACGTCCACGTGCTCCTGTTCCACGGCCCCAAGCTTGTTCTTGGACAGCGCCGCGCTCATCACGAGACCCGCCGCCACCATCGCCAGCGGCCCCGACAGGTGCAGCGCACCCGCAAGCGCATAACCGCCCATCACGACCGCAAGCGTGATCATGATGTCGAGCGTCGGTTCCATCGCCGACCTGAGTGCTTTGTGTCCAAACCACCCGAGCAACAAACCCAGCACACCTCCGCCGATCACTTCCTTGGCGAACAACCCGGCGACCGCCCCCACGCCGAAATGGGTCTCGCCTCCACTCGGATCGGCCAAGTGATAGATCGTCAGAAACACGACCACCGCCACCCCGTCGTTCAACAACGACTCGCCGGCCACATCGGCCTCGAGGTTTTTCGGGACGCCGGCTTGCTTCAGAATCGCGAGCACTGCGATCGGGTCCGTCGGTGAAATCAGCGCGCCGAAGAGCAGGCAATGGATGAACGGCGTCTCGATCCCGAGCGCACCCAGCATCATGAAAGTCAGCCCGCCCACCAGGAAAGTCGACAACACGATCCCGAACGTCGCAAAGACCATCACCGGAACCCGCTCGCGATTCAGCATGCGCGTGTCGATGCCGAAGGCGCCGGCGAAAATCAGGAAGGCCAGGGCGTAATCGAGCACGAAGGACGAGAAATCAATTCCCTCCACCACCCTGCACGGCGCCTTCAGGCTCTGCTCCCAGGTCGATCCGATCGTGATCGCCAGCGCGGAGACCCCCAGCGCCATCACCATGACTCCAATGGTCGCCGGCAAACGAAGGAAACGATAGTTGAGATAACTCAAGAGCGCCGTAATGCAGAGGATTCCGGAGATTACGGCGAAGAGATTCATCGGAAAGTGGGGCAGGTTTTCAACCTGCCTTCGCTATACCTGTAGCGGAAGATGCCAAATCTTCCGACGTTTTGATCGGAACTTTTTGCAAGTTCCGCTACACCCCCTCACTTTTCCCTACATCCGCCTCACCTCGATCCCCGTCAGCACCGGCAGACCGGTGGCGCTGGGGTTGCCGGATTCCGGGGCCATCTCCAGGACCAAATCGTCTTTTACCTGGATGCCCTGGAACTCCCGCACCGCGGGCCCGGCGCCGCTCACCCGGAAATCTTCGAGGACCGTATCCCCTTGCACCTTGAGCGCGATGGGCCGATGCGCTTCCGGCGCGGCATCCGGCTGCGAAAAGTGCAGCCGCAGCGTGTAAGTGGCCGGGGCGTCCTGCTTCCCCAGCAGCGGGATCGCACACCGCTTCAACCCGCTCGCCCAGGACCGGGTCACCCAGGCCGGCGCCTCGCCCCCCTCTCCCTTTACGCCATAACTGTTGGCCGCCTCGAACTTGCCCCCCGAATAAAACTGGTCCCCGAAATTCAAGGCCAGGTCGAGGCTGGTGGCCTTGTCCGGTTTCGGACGGGGATACGCCAGCCACGGGGTGCCATCCTCCGCCCGGCGATCCCCGGGCGCCCCGAGATTCAAGGCGAGCCGCCGCACCGGAGTCGCCGCCCCGGTCGAACTGAAGATGGCCCAGTCCTCCCGCTTTGCCCTGGGCTCCATTACGATCGTGGAATTGATAGAGAAGAGACAGACGCAGCCCGCGCTGGCCTCCGGGATGCTCACCAACCCGTTCGCCGGCAGCGCGTTGATCCAGCAACCGGTGCGATGCCCGGCAAAATGCCGGGTCCCAATATCTTCGTTTAAATCGTAAAAACCTGTGTAACCGGATCTGAACAGCAAGAGGTTAGGACTCCCGGCAATCATGCCACAGTGATGTCCGGCCCGCATGATACTCCACGGTTCCCAATCCCCCGTGATGGGGTTTTCACGCATTTTCTGTGCGCCGCTGTGCAGGTCGAAGGCCCACGGCTCGGCGATGATTTCGTTTTCCACGATAATGGGCCGATGGCGGTAATTGGCATCCCGGGACCACAGCACGCTGCCGTCCTCCGCTGAGAGCGCCAGCAGCCGGCGCTTGGCGAACTCGCCCGCCATGAATTGCTTCCAGTAATGGCCGTTGGCATTGGCCCCGCAGAAAACGAGGACCCGGTCCTTATACATCAACGTCAATTGCCCCCCGCCAATCCCGATCTCGCTGCAATCGGTCACGTCCACCGGGGTCCGCCACCGCACCTCCCCGGTCTTCGCATCCAGCGCCACTGCCATTCTAAGGTCCTGCTCCTTAAGGCTTGCCTCTGCTTTTTCCGCTTCTTCCGGAGTGAGATTCTCAAAGCGCGCCTTGTCCTGGCGCAGGATCGCGGCGCGCTCCTCGCTCGTGATGGTGCTGTCGACGAAGTAAATAGTGTCTTCACCGATCGCCACCGTGTGATGCGCTATCGTCCCCCCACGGTAATCCCAAAGATGGCGCCCCGTCTCGGCGTCGATCCCGAAGATCCCGTCCGTCGTGTCCTCGGTGATTTTCCCCCGGCGGCGCTCCTTTTCCTCAAGTTCCTGGCGCATCGTCGCCGTCCCGAAGAGGACTCCATTGTGAAAGGCCACATACCCCCACTCATGGGAACCACCGCCGCTCAATTTCTCCGGGATCCGGTGAGAAGCCACCAACTCCCCGGTGTCAGCGTCAATCTCCTGGCATTTCTGACGCTCCATGAAGTAAAGCCGGTAATCGTTCGCCGCCATGTTGCCGGGATTCTCATTCTGAAAAACCCCCGTCCGGATGGCGTCCGGGTTTTCACGCTCCCAGAGGAACAACCCGTTGTAAGCATCGTATGCCATGATCTTTTCCTGGCCCTGGACAAAGAGCTTCCCGTGGACCGCCAGTGGCCCAACCGCGCCCTCGTGCCGGTTGACCATGCTCCCTTCCCCCGGGTCGCCAAACCAGAGCACCCCGAGCCCTCCCTTGACCCGCCGGTCGTCGCTGGTGGCGGAATTTCCCGGCTCGCCATACTGGTGCGTCCAGCCTCCCGCCCCCGGCAGCGCACCCCGCGTCATCGTGGTCCAGGATCCCTTGCCCGCAACGACGGCATTCTCGCCCAGGCCCGCCCGCTCCAGCCATGCACGATTCGCCCGGGGCGAAGCGCCGTCTATCGGGCGGCCCAGGCAGACCACCCCGCCCACGGGCTTGAGATGCCGCAGGATCTTCGAAGGATTGCCGAGGTCTTCCGGGCTGCCGCCCAGCAGCAAGGCATCGGAAACAATCAGGTTGGCGAAGTAATTCGAGTAAGGGATGGCATTGAGGCTCGCCCGGTGCACCATGACCCGGTCCCCGTAAAGACCCGCCTTCGAAAGCAGCCGGCGCGATTCCCTCACTTTTCCGGCATCCGGCTCGATGCAGTAAATATTCAACTCACTTCGCTTCGCCAATTCGTACGCCAGCCTCCCGCGCTCGCTCCCCGCGACCAGGCAGAACCCCCGGGTCACCCCGGAGGCGCCGAGGATTTCCTCCGCCGCTTTCTCATAGCGCGCCGAATGCACGTCCCGGCCATAGGGGTTTTCGATCTCCGGTTTACCCCGGACGATCAGGCGGGCCTTCTCTCCCCCCTCGACGGAAGACCCAAAGCAGTGGACGTCTCCCGTGGTGGTGCTGACGAGGAGCTTGCCGTTGGCGGCCACCAGCCCGCGGGCTTCTCCCTCCACCTCCGCACTCCAGAACTCCTTTCCGGTTGCAATATCGAAAGCCGCGACCCGTCCCTCGCCCCCCGCGAACAGCGTGTCCCCGGCCACGATCAACCGCGATTCACAGGGCGAATCCGTTTTCCAGACGATCCCATCCTCACCGAGGGCGTCGATTCTGTCCTCTACCTCCTTCATTTCGGCGCGGATCGCGTCGCGATCCTTCGCGCCGCGAAGTTTCCGGTTCAGCTGGTAAAGCTCCATGTCGAGCGCGTGCTTCTTCCGGCTCCACTCCGCATACCCCATCCGGTCCAGGCGCACGACCTGG
>JAHEJT010000104.1 GCA_024638765.1 Verrucomicrobiales bacterium | reverse complement strand
GACATTCAGGGAGGACCCCCCGGCGAGCTGGGTGATGGCGGGGATGGTGAAGGCGGAAACGATCGCGATCACGGCGAGGACGACGAGCAGTTCGAGAAGGGTAAAGCCCGCGGGGCGGCGGGAGGAGGTCCCCTCGACTGGCGATGGTGATGTTATCTGGGGGCGCATCACGGTTGGGCTTTATAAGGGCATTTTATCCCGCGAGCAATGCAAAGGCATCGGGAAGCAGGGAGCGCCTTCTAATATACTATGTATATACAGAGAACTTACACGACCGCGCAAGGGAAAAAAGCCCTTTTTGAGGGAATTTCCCCCGTGGTGGGGGAGGGATTTTGGGCCCGGGGGGGCGGAAAGGATGAAGGATGAGGGATGAAGGATGAAGGATGAGGGGCCCCCGAAGTGGGGCGCCGGTCTGCGCCCTGTTTTACTCGAGGAGGGAGGGGGGCGTTGGATCGACGGGCTGCGCGCCGTTGGGGGCGGGCGCTATTCTGCTGCCGGACTCGCATCCTTCAAGAACCGGAAGATATCGCTGTCCGTGGAGAGGATGAGGGTGGTATCTTTTTCAAGCATGGCTTCGTAAGTCTCCATGGTCTTGAGAAATTCATAGAATTCGCGGGCCTCGGGACTCTGGTCGTAGGCCTGCGCATATATTTCGGTGGCCTTGGCGTCGGCGTCCCCGCGGATTTCCTGGACTTGCTTATAAGCTTCGGACTCGATTTTTAGGAGATCGCGCTCCTTGTTGCCGATGATGCGCGCGGCTTCGCCGCCGCCCTCGGAGCGGAAGCGGTCGGCGATCTGTTTGCGCTCGCTGATCATGCGGGTGTAGATTTTTTCCTGGACGCTGGGATTGTAATTGATGCGTTTGAAACGGATATCGAGGAGATCGATGCCGAACTCGGCCAATTTACCCTTGGAGCGATCAAAAATATCCTCTTCGAGCAGGGAGCGGCCGCGCTTGATGGGATAGAGGACGCTGACGGAGTCGGTGATGCCCGGGAGCGCTTCTTCGACGGCCGGCTTGCGGTCCTTGGTGGTGCGAATCACCTCGATGAGTTCGTGCTTGGCGATGGCGTTGCGGGTTTCGCTGCCGAGGATGTCATCGAGCCGGGAAAGGGCGCTGCGTTCATCGCGCAGGCGAAGGAAATACTGGAGGGGATCGCTGATGCGCCATCGGCCAAAGGTGTCGACGATGATGTAGGTTTTGTCCTTGGTGGGCATTTCGGTGGCGCGTCCGTCCCACTCCAGGATCCGTTTTTCGATGCTATTGACGTCCTGGATGAAGGGGATCTTGATTTTCAAGCCCGACCCGGTGATGGGCTCACCGACCGGTTTTCCGAATTGGGTGAGAATGACCTGTTCCGTTTCGTGGACGGTATAAAGGCTGGCCAAGAGGACGATGGCGGCTGCGACGCCGAGGACGGCGAAGCCGATGAGACCGAAAGCCTGTTTCATTTCTTGAGACCCTCCTGTCCGGAAAGATTGAGCAGGGGCAGAATCTGGCTGGCGCCCTCATCGATGATGATCTTGCTGCCCAGTTTGGGAAGCACCTGGCCCATGGTTTCGAGATAGATGCGCCGCCTGGTGACTTCGGGAGCCTTGGTGTATTCCAGCAGCATGGCTTCGAAGCGGGCCACATCGCCCTGTGCTTCATTGGTGCGCTGCATGGCATATCCTTCGGCGGCGCGAATGGATTGGTCCGCTTCACCTTCGGCCTTGGGGACGACCCGGTTGTATTCGGCGTTGGCTTCGTTGACGAGCTGCTCGCGTTCCTGCTGGGCCTGATTGACCTCGTTAAAGGAATCCTGGACCTGGCGGGGAGGGTCGACGTTCTTGAGTTGGACCTGGTCGATGGTCATGCCCATTTCGTATTTATCGGTGAGTTCCTGGAGTTTTGTGAGCGCTTCGGATTCGATTTCCTGGCGGCCGACCGTGATCACTTCGTCGACGGTGCGATCGCCGACCACTTCACGCATTACCGACTCCGACGCGTATCGCAGGGTGCCATCGGGATTGCGGACCTTAAAGAGGTATTGATTGGGATCGGTGATGCGGTATTGGACGATCCATTCCACGGAGGCGGCGTTGAGATCGCCGGTAACCATGGGTTTCTCCAGCTCCGACTGCGCCGGATGCTGATAAGGGTTGGTGGCGCCACTGGTGGCGAAACCGAATTCCTGTTTCAGCTGGCGGCGCACCGGGACCAGGTCGACCCTGTCGACGCCGAAAGGCAGCTTGAAGCGCAGTCCGGGCTGGACGGTGTTGTGGTAGCGGCCGAATCGCAGCACCACTCCTTCCGAGTTGGCCTCGACCTGGTAAATCGCGGTGCGCAGGAGGATGAGGACGAGGACGAGGGCGACGCCGCCGAGGATCAAGCGGACGTTTACCTTGGGAACTTGAATGTCACCCATTGGGAATCGTGAATCCATGGTGTGTTTCCAACGTGGCAGAGGCGGAATGGAGAGTCAATGGGATTGCGGAGGGAAGAGGGGTGAGGGGTGAGGGGTGAGGGGTGAGGGGTGAGGGAAGAGGGGGCGCGTCCCGGCAGGAACTCGCTCACGCTCGCACCCACGAGTTGTGCTTCCTCACGCCCGTGCCCACGAGTTTTGCTCGCTCACGCCCGTGCCCACAGGTTCACGGCACGGTGTTTTCGGCGCCGAGGAGATCGTTGAGGGCGCGGTTGCAGACCCGCACGATGTACTTGTTGGGCTGATCTTCGAGGCCCTGCCTGAGGGCATCGATCGCCGGCCGCGCCATCTCTTCGATCTCGTCGAGGACGATGGCGGCCTGGAGACGGGCCCATTCCTGTTCGCCCTCGAGCTCTCTCTGCAAAGTCGCGAGAGCCTGTCCCGGACTTCCCAGATGGCAAAGCGCGCGGGCGGCCGCGATCCTGACCGAGGGCGATTCGTCTTCCAGCGCGTCCTTCATCAGCGGCGGGACTGTCTTGGGCACATCGTATCCTCCCGCGGCGATATTGCCGACGCCGGTGGCGGCCCAGTAACGGACGGCGGGGTCCTCCTGTCTCAACGATTCGATGAGTTCCGGCAGGGCCCCGGGTCCCTCGGAGGCGCGCGCGGCGACGCGGCCGAGGTGCGCGTTGAGCGCGTCTCCGCCAGGCTGTCGCAGAATAGCGTATCGGGATGAAAGCTGTTGTTCGCGAATGCCGATTTCGGCTTCCGGGATGAGGCCCAGGTCCTTGGTGTCCTGGACCCACTGCAGGTGGACGGCGCGCATTTTTTCGACCCGCTTGGCGTGCCTGGGGTCATCGGCAAGATTGTGGACCTCGTGCGGATCTTCCCGGAGATCGTAGAGTTCCTCCACCGGTTTCCGGTCCGCCAGGAAGAGGGCCGCGCCAGGCGGGAGTTTGCCCGCATCCGCGAGACGGCGAATCTCCTGCATAGTGGCGCCCTTCTCGGGAGTGTTCATGTACTGGTAATACGTCTTAAGCGGTTCGTAATTGCGAATGTAACGGAAACGTTTGTCGCGCACGCTGCGTATGATGTCGTAGCGCTCGTCCATACGGTCGCGGGCGCCGTAAATGTAGGCGCGAGAATCGGAGAGGTGCTCTCCAAGAAACGCGCGGCCCTGCATGTAATCGGGGAGGTCGATTCCGGCGAGATTGAGGACGGTGGGCGCGAAATCGATCGAGCTGACGAGTTGGTCATCCGTGCTCCCCGGTTTACCCTGTTGCTTTACGCGGAGTTTCTCGGGGATGCGCGTGACAAACGGGATGCGGGTGCCGGAATCGTAGAGCCAGCGCTTGGCGCGCGGAAGGCCGACTCCGTGATCCGACCAGAACATGATGATGGTATTCTCGTAGAGACCATCTTCCTTGAGCTGGGCGATGAGATCGCCCGCCCAGGCGTCCATCGCAGTGATGAGTTCGTAATTGCGTTTCCAATCCTCGCGGACGACCGGTGTGTCGGGGTAGTAGGGAGGCAGGGTGAGTTTTTTCGGGTCCTGTCGGTGGCGTTCGGGGAGATCCTTGGTCACGGAAGCGTATTTCGATTCGCTCGCGATGCCGCTTTCGTGGCAGCCGGTGAAATTGAAGACCGCAAAGAAAGGCTGATTCTTCTTCGTGCGATTGCGCCAATGGGCTTTGCCGCCGGATTCGTCCCAGATCTCTTTGGCAGACGGAATCTTGAACTGGTAATCGGTTTTAGAGTTGTTCGTGCAGAAATAGCCCGCTTCCCGGAGGTAAATGGGGAAGGGTTTGAGGAACTCCGGGAGCGTCGCGTTGCAGCGCATGTGGTGGGTGCCGATCGAAGTCTGGTAAAGGCCGGTGATGATCCCGGACCGGCAAGGCGCGCAGACACCGGCGGAGGTGTAGACATTGGTGAATCGGGCGCCTTCTTTCGCGAGCCGGTCGATGTGTGGCGTGATGGCGCGCGCATCGTCGAAACAGCCGAAGTGCGGGCTGATGTCTTCGGCGGAGATCCAGAGGATATTGGGTGGTTTCGCGACGGAGAAATTTTGACCGCCCTCCTTCGCCAAGGCTACGGAGGACAAGCAGAGGGCGTAGATGGCTATAAAGAGGGTAGAGCGTTTCATGGTGGAGATTCAGGTCTTCAAGCAAAACAGTGTCTCGAATAGAGGAGAGGGGGCTCTGTAGGTGCGCGCGTGAGCGAGTAATCGACTGCTCGCTCACGCGCGCACCTGCGAGTGCTGTGGGTGCGCGGGCGCCGGCGGCGTTCAAGGCGCGGAGACGAGCAGGGTCTCCCCCTTGACAGTGGAGGGGGTGCCGGACGCCTCCGGCGGGGCCACGATAATAATGATCTGCGGCTGTTGATTCCGGGTGACCCGGCGCACCTGTGTCACCACGACGGACTGGTATTGGCGCTGGTGGGAGGCCGCGTCGAAAGGAATGGCCGCACTGGAGGATCGAGGGAGGCGGGAAGTCGTGGGTCCCGTGCCGACGGGGACGTAGACGGTTTGTTGATTGTAAAAGAAACGGCGGTAGTAGGTTCCGTTCACAAAATAGAGTTCGCGGCCGCGGCGGGAGCTGACAAGTTTTGCGCTGATGGGCAAACTGGTGACCGCGCCCTCGAGGCGGGCCGGGGCCAGTTCCTGGCCATGGGCGTGACCGCGGCCGTGGAGACCCGGGGGGTGTGCCTCGGCGGCCTGGGGACCTGGAAACAGTCCGGCCAATAAACCGAGGATCAAGAATCCGAGGCAGGAACCACGTGGAGAAACAGGGAGGCGTGCCGGCCGTGCGCGCCCGTAGTGGATCGGGGAGGGCATTGGGGTTCGGTCATTCTCCGTGGGATGGATCCCCAGGACAAGGACCAAATGGCTTTAATTACCCCGCTCAGGGGTCTTCGAGAATGCTTTGAAACCCGCGCGGCTCAGCAGACTGCGATGCTTTCCAACGCGACAGACGTCGGGCGATACGTTGCGCCCAGGAATCGGCCGCAGCTTTAACTTCGAACAGGTTGGCGGCCGGCTGGCCGCCGGCGCCAATGGTGACAAAGGCAGCGATGGGATTCCCGGTGGCGGAATCGGTGAGCTCCACCTCCATGGCGGCGCGTTCCAGAAAGGTGCGTGTCGCCGGTTTGAACGGTTGCAGGATTACTTCGGGATCGGGTCTTGCGGGCGGTGAGACTGCGCGGGCTTCGAGTCGAATTTTCGATTGCCGGACTTCCGTGAGCGCCGCACGGAGGCGCAGGGTTTGGGTCCCCGGTGTATTCGTGAGACGGTAAAATCTGCCCAGCTCACGCCGGAGCGCGCCCAGGTAATAACTTCCCAGTTGTGCGAGTTTGGCTTCGTCGATTGTCCCGGGCGCGGCAGCTGCGTTTCGCCAGATGCCGACGGGTTCCACAATGACGGAATCGTATCGGGAAAAATCCGAGGCCGCATCGGTGAAGAAACGCGTGCCGCGGTCGGCCGGGTCCTGTCGCAGCACGGAATAGTAGTCGAGAAAACCCGCCTCCCGGGTGGGACGGGAACTTTTCGCGCCCGTCGTGCTCGCTTGGGGGGCGGCGCAGCCGGTGAAGACCGCGGCCGTCAGGAGCAGGATATGGAAGTGGGATTGGGGTTGTTGCACGGGACGGCGGAGTAATTGCAGAGAGGAGAGAGGGGACTAATAGGACCTATAGCCGTTAGCGCAAGGTGTATATTGTTTTTCCGGCTCGAGGTCGATGGCATCCTCTGGGAGCGGAAGCAGGGAACGATTTGGGGGCTTGTGGCGCCGGGGCAAGCAGTGCAGTTTCGCGTTTTAAGACGAGGGAGAAATGAGGTGTTCCTGGATTAAGCCGGAGGTCAGGCAGCGAATTGGACTGGTGGGGTTTGCCGTCGTTTTCACTCTGATTTACCTGGCCTTGCATCTTCTGGTCTTCGGCCGATACGCGGTGTTCCTGGGTCGCGGGGGCGGGACGGCGTGGTGGTGGCCGGCTTTCGGCGGCGCCCTGCTCTATCCGGTGGCGTTTACCTGGGAGAAGTTGGCCTCGGGAGTGATCTCGCGCTGGGTTTACGGGGCCGCCTCCATCGAAATGGGAGTCTGGTGGATCGCGTTGGGCTGGCTGATTCCTTACGAGGCGGTGCGGGCCATGATCACGGTCCCGGAACCCGCGGGGGGCGTGGTTCTCGTGGTGCTGGTCCTGGCAACCGTGATTTACGCGATGGTGCAAGGGTTGAGGATACGCGTGCTGCACTTGCCGCTTCGGTTGTCCAGGCTCGACGGGAACATACGTCTAGTACATCTGACTGATATTCACTGCGGGACCATTCATCGCGAAAGATTTTTGCGGAAAATTGTGGAGCGGGTGAACGCTCTGGATCCGGAGCTGATCCTGATTACGGGCGATCTCTTCGACGGCAGCGGACCGGTGGATGGAGAAATGCTGAGACCACTGGATGCGCTGCGGGCGCCGGCCTATTTCACCACGGGTAACCACGAGAATTACGAGGGGCTGGAGAAGGTGATGCGCGTCTTGGGCGGCGTCAATCTACGCGTGCTTCGGAACGAAGTCGCGATTGCCCAGGGAATTCAAATTGTCGGGGTCGACAATCCCTCCGATGACCGATCGGGGCCGGCCGAAGTGCTCCGGGGGCTCTCCCTGGATTCCTCGCTTCCGACAGTCCTGATGTTTCATATTCCCCGGGGCATGGAGCAGGCGGCGGCCGCGGGAGTGCACCTGCAACTTTCCGGACACTCGCATTGGGGACAGATGTTTCCCTTCGATCTGCTGGTGCGGCTGTTTTATCCGCATGGGTTCGGGTATTCGCGGCATGGTGAGGACGGCGGGCTGCAACTTTACTGTGCGCCCGGGACGGGCACCTGGGGGCCGCCGATGAGACTTGGTTCCCGGAACCAGATTACGGTGCTGGAGCTCAGTCCAGATGGCGAGTGACGAGGGTCGAGGGGGCGGAGTGGGGCGATTCTGTCATCCCTCGACGCCGCTCGGGATGACAGCGAAAGAGAAGGTGTTCCCCAAGGGATTGCGGAGGAGCGTGCCGTGGCAATCCGGGCGCGGGCGGATCTGCCGTTTAACCCCGGTGCGATCCGTTGATTGGCGGGGATTTCTTTTTCTCGGTCTGGCCGCGCTTGCGGAGGACGCTTTTTCTCCACGCGACGGCTTTTGCGAGGGCCTCATCGTACCCAAGTTTGTCGACGGAGAACTTGCGATTGACCGCTTTCCCGACGGAGGCGCGCACCGTTACGGTAACGGCGGATCGGACGTCGCCGCTGTCATTCTTGACCTCGATGTAGGATACGCCCAGGTGTCCGGTATTGGATCTAGGCTCGCGATCGATGCGCCACAGGGGTTTCGCGAGTTTTTCCATTTCCCGCGACAACTTGTTGCGGTGCTTGATCGCCGCTTGGAGCGCCTTTTTTTTCCCATCGAAAACGCGATCGCTGAAGAGCTTGGTTTTCTGGACCCCACCGCGGCGGATGTGGACCTGCCAGCCGTGCGTCTTTGTCGAGTCGATGCGCTTGATGTTGAGAAGGGATTCGCTCTTTTTTCTGCGAGATTTCCGCTTTCTTGGTGCTGCTGGCATGGCTGTGGCGTAGCTGCTTCGCCGGCCTCGAGCCGCGTCTACGCGAATTATTTCGCGGCAGGCGACTCGGCACCCGAGAATCGAGTTAAACTCGAACCCAGGGCGGCCAATGAAAGAGAACTCCGGGGGGTCCCAGGGGGGTAGGATGAAAATTAGGATCAGTTTCCGCATTCTGAGGGAAAAGCGGAGAATCCCCAAGATATTCTGCAAATACTTTTAGATTATTCCTGAGAAAAGCGCTTGGCCCGCGCCCCTGGGCGCGTTGCTGCATGACGAGCACCCGGAATGGCGGGCTCTTGGGGAGTAACTGCGGGAAACGGTCGACGAACAACTGGGCAGCGCCGAGACAAGCGCACCTCTAGTGTCCTGTTAGCCAATTTCGCTACATAAATGAGTTTCTTTCAGCCGGTGAAATTTGCCTCCCTGCGGTCGGAGGCCCAAGGAAGCGTGGCCCTTTTCGCCAGGATCTGCGTTCCGGCTCAGTCACTGAGCTCGCTCAGCTCCATCGCCGCGCCTTGATCCTGGAAAAAATGACTCACGCATTTATGCACCGAACTTCGCTAACAGCACACTAGATCTTCCCCTCAATGCTTTGGATTCTTCTCCGGGAATTTAAGCGGCTTGCGCCTGGGCAATGTCAGGCGGGAAGGACGCCAGTGCACAAAGATCCCAGCAGGCGTCACCGGGTGTGAAGGGGTGCTTTGCAGGTGAGGTCCTCTCCCCGGCGAATTCGGTTGATTCAATTTTGAGATATACCTTTAGATAGCGGACATGGCCGAGGAGGAAAAAGGATCGCATCGACTGGACCACGCGCCTTTCCTCGTGCCCCCGGGTAAAAAGATCGCGCTGGCGGGTTACGATCCGGCATTTCGCGGCGGTCTCGAGGGGAAGAGTGAAGGCCGGGAAGCTTTGCTCGAAGACGTGAGCGCCCTGGCGGAGGCGCAGTCACTGCTCTGGGCCAGTGCGGAGCATGCCGTCTTGATCATCTTCCAGGCGCTGGATGCCGCGGGCAAGGACGGGAGCATCAAGCACGTCATGTCCGGGGTCAATCCCCAGGGCGTGGATGTCACCTCCTTTAAGGCTCCCAACGAGGAAGAGCGGATGCATCATTTCCTGTGGAGGCCGATGCGAAAACTTCCCGCCCGCGGCCGAATCGCCATCTTCAACCGTTCCTATTACGAGGAAGTGCTCGTAGTGCGTGTCCATCCGGAATTTCTGGAAAAACAGCACGTCCCCAGGAGAGAGGAGGACTTGTCTCTGGAGGATCTCTGGAAGAGCCGATATGCGGATATCAATCGCTTCGAAGAATCCCTCGTCGAGAATGACACCCTGGTCCTGAAGTTTTTTCTCAATGTATCCAAGGCAGAGCAACGCGAACGGTTTCTGGAGCGATTGAATAATCCGGAGAAGCACTGGAAATTCTCGGCCGCCGACCTTCGTGAGCGCGGACATTGGGAGCGATACCAGGAAGCTTACGAGGACATGCTGAATGCCACGAGCACGGCAGAGGCTCCCTGGTACGTGATCCCGGCGGACAGGAAATGGTTCGCCCGCGCCGCCATCGCCGACATCATTACGCGACGGATCCAGGAATTGAAACTCCGGCCGCCCGAGCCGACGGCGGAACAGCTCGCCGAGCTGGACGGGGCCAGGGAAGCGCTCCGGCAAGAAAAATAACCTGCCCCTTCCCGAGACCGGCAGGGCTCAGTCCTCGAGGATCATATCCCAGACGTAGTCTCTCTTTTCACCCCGGCCGAATCCCTTGATGTGCTTGCGTTCCTGATCTCCGAAGATGCGGGAGTTTTTCTGGATCTTCTTATTGGCACGATTTCTTTTCCAATTCGCGCAGGAGACCTGGGACGCCGGCAGCGCGATGGCGAGGAGGAGGATAAGACATCGGTTCATTGCGGAATCCGGAGAGTGATTTGTCGAAGACGACTATTTCGCATGGGCCGTCGAATTGCCAAATGTTTTTCCATTGAAGGGAGGGGGAAAGGGTTCTCAGAATTCTGAGTTGCGCTTGGTGAAGGTCGTGCCAAGCTGTGGCGTCATGGCCGAGGCCACCTTGGAGGTAAGTGAATTAACGAAACGCTTCGGCGATTTTCTTGCGGTGGACGGATTAAGCTTCGGTATCCGGAAGGGAGAGATCCTGGGATTGCTGGGGGTCAACGGAGCGGGTAAGACTACCGCCATCAATATGGTCCTGGGCCTGGTGGAACCCACTTCGGGATCCGTGAAAGTTTTTGGTGAGGATCTCGCGCGCCATCGAATCAAGATCCTCAAGAGAGCGAACTTCTCCTCTTCTTACACCAGCTTACCCGGAAATCTTCGTGTCTGGCAGAACATGCTGGTGTTCGGAAAGCTTTACGGCGTCCGTAACATCAAGGAGAAGATGGACGAGTTACTCGAGCTCTTTGAGGTGGGCCACTTGAAAAAGCGGGTCACGGGGCAGCTCTCGGCGGGAGAATCCACGCGGGTGAACCTGTGCAAATCGCTTCTCAATGAGCCGGAGTTGCTCATGCTGGACGAGCCGACAGCCAGCCTGGACCCGGATATCGCGGACAAGGTCCGGAAAATTCTCCGCAAAGTGCAGCGCGATCGGCAGATGTCGGTGCTCTATACCTCGCATAATATGCGGGATGTGGAAGAGGTCTGTGACCGCGTCATTTTCATGCACAAAGGGAAGGTGCTTTGTGAAGGCACGCCGGAGGAGATTGTGAAGAGTTTCCAGGAAGAGTCCCTGGAGCACGTCTTCATCCGGGTGGCGCGCAGCGGCGATTTCGTCGAGGAACTCGGCTCTGGTGACGGCGGGCGAACGACTCCGGGTGATTCATGAATCTCGAAGTGGTCCAGGCGTTGGTCTTGCGACACGTTTTCCTCTATACGCGGAATGCGGTGCGCTTTGTGGAGCTGATATTCTGGCCGACGGTGCAGCTGCTGGTGTGGGGTTTTCTCACCATGTACCTCCAGGAAAATACCAGTGGAGATTTTCCCGGGCTGGTGACTTTCTTGATCGGGGCGTTGATTCTGTGGGACGCGTTGTTCCGGTCGCAGCAGGGGGTGGCGATTTCTTTTCTTGAAGACGTGTGGGCGCGCAATCTCCTCAATGTATTCGTGGCGCCGGTGCGGCCCATGGAATACCTGGCGGCCGCGTGCGCCGTGGGATTTCTTCGCATCCTGATGACAGGCGCGCTGCTCGCGGTGCTGGCCTCGTTCTTTTACGCCTTCAATATATTCTCGCTGGGGTTCAGCCTGGTGCCCTTTTACGCCAACTTAATGGCGTTTGGCTGGTGCCTGGGGATGATTTCCACCGCCTGCATCTTGCGCTGGGGACAAGCTGCGGAATCCCTGGCCTGGGCCGTGCCCTTTCTAGTGCAACCCTTCGCCGCGGTCTTTTACCCGGTCTCCGTCCTCCCGGAATGGCTGCAGCCCCTCGCGCTGGCGTTGCCTTGCTCCCACATTTTTGAGGGAATGCGGCAAGTGATGTCGGATGGCGTCTTTCCCGTCCGGTCCCTGGTGTGGGCCACGGTCCTCAACCTCATCTTCCTGGTGCTGGCCGCCTTGGTTTACCTCCGCGTGCTCCGGATCGCCCGCCGGAAGGGTTTGTTGACGCGGTTCGCCTCGCAGTGAGGGGGATTACGTCGAAGTCTTCGTCTGAAAATTGGAGACGCCGTCCCAGCCCTGGGCCGGGGGCATCTGGAGAAAGCTTCGGCAGAATTCGGCAAGGCGGACGGCGGCCTGGTCATAGGGTTTTTCCTCCGCGTAAACCCTTAAGTGTTCCAGGGCCCCGTTGAAATTTCCTTCAAAGTAAGCGTCGAGAGCCTTTTCGTAGGCCTCGGCGAGTTGCACTTCTTTCTGATCGACGGCGCCTTTCTCTCCAATCACTTCGTAAATCAGTTCCGGCGTCTGCCGGCCTTTGACCCGGACGCGGTCGATGCGCCGGAAGACCAATTCCTGGCCGGCTTCCTGGACACTGGCTTCGGAGGCGAGGATGCGGGTCCCGTAAAAGGTGTTGAGACCCTCGAGGCGGCTGGCGAGATTGACGGCATCTCCGAGGGCGGTGTAACTGAGGTGGCGGGGGGCTCCCACGTTGCCGACCACCACCGGTCCGGTCGATACTCCGAAGCGCGTCGGCAAGGGAGGGAGATTTTGCTGCGCCCAATGAGGATTGAGTCGATCCAGCGTGTCGCGGCAGGCGATGGCCGCTCGCAGGGCGTCCCGCGCGTGGAAAAGATTCTCCGAGGGCGCGCCCCAGAAAGCGAGGATGGCGTCGCCAATCAGCTTGTCGATGGTGCCCCCCGTGGACTCGATCACTCCGGTCATGGCCTCGAAGTAAGCCGCCATGTGGTTGGCGAGCGCGTCGGGTTCCAGACCTTCCGCGACCTTGGAAAATCCCTCGATGTCCGTGAAGAGGATGCTTACCGCGGTGTTACGACCGCCGATCACCGCCGCTTCTCCTTTTATCATCAGCTCCTTGACGACGTCGCTGGGCACGTAACGGGCGAAGGAGTCGAGGGCCACACGCATGCGCTCGGAGGCATCATGCAGCTCGGCGATTTCCTGGATCCCGGAATCCGGTGTTTCGATTTTGTCCGTATCGAGATTGCGAAGGCGATTGTTTTGATCGATGAGGGCGCGCATCGGCTCGCTGTATTTCTTTGCCATGCGGACCGAGAGAAAACCGGCGGCGAAGAGCGCCGAACCGAGGAGCATGGCATTATAGGTTCGCGCCTGGCGGATTTCGCTGAGGAAATCTTCCTCGGGGGCGGCGACCCCGATCCAAAGTTGCGGGCCGTTGTTGATTTTGCAGGGGCGGACATAGCTCCACCACGAGTCTCCTTCAAATTCCCAGCGGAAGGGCTGGTTTTCGTCCGAAAGACCGCGAGTGACACTGAGTATCTCGCCTTCCTCAAGAGAAAAATGCTTCCGGATCTGGTTGCTGGCTTCGGTGATCAGGGGGATTCCCAGTTCCGCGGGAGGTTTGAGAAAACCCTGCCGAATGGCGGAGGAATCCTCGAAGCGCGGGTGCCTGGGGAGCCCAATGGCGCGCACATCGCTGGTCGTGACCACGACGAAACCCTGCGGACTCACCTTCATGGAGGTGGTTAGCTTGGAGATTTCCTCCAATAAGAGATCGACCGAGAGGACCCTGAAGATGCCCTTGGGGCTCTGGACGCGGACGGAAGCGGTGATGCCGGGGGCGCCGCCGGTAAAGAAACTGTAAGGCTCTGTCCAGAACACGGTTTCGTCGGGGTAATCCTGGTCTGCCGCCTGGAGATACCAGGGCCGGGCGCGAGGATCGTATTGTTCTTTGCGTGTGGTTTGTTCCACCGCGCCATCGAGATTTTCCCACGTCAGCCAGCGGGTTTGGGTTCCGACGGTTTCCGGGCTGACGAGCTGGTTGGTCCATTTGCCCTCCGGGTTTTTGGCGACAAGGTATCCGTTGCCCTCGGCATCTCCGATGCTGATGCCGGAGAGTTGGGGGCAGCCGTCGAGAATGGGAGCGAAGAGCAGATTCAGCTTCGGGGGCCGATCATCGTCGAGCACGCCCAGACGCGCCCATTGCTGAAAAGTGTGAAGATGCGCGGGAATCGGTTCGAAAAACCGGCGCAGCTCGCTTTCGATTTCGCCCGTCTTGGAGAGGACCAGGTCCTGGCAAAGCGTGCGCATGGCTTTGTCCGCCGCATAGTATGAAACTCCGAGGACTGCCGTGGAAAGGAGCAGAATCAGGATCAAGAGATTCCGCAGCAGACTCGAGCGGAAAGACACCCGCCGCTTCCTCTGCCGAGGTTGGCCTGCCGGTTCTGAGGTGCCTTCGCCGTCGTGCACGTGCCAGCACGATAATTGATTCGCCGCCTAAATCAAGTTCATCGATAAGGCAGATGCGCTTTCCCCAGGAGACGCGGCACGAGGGCGGGCCGCCGCCATCGTGCCCATGCCCCGCAAGTTGCCGGCGCCCAGCAGAAAGCCGGCGCCGGAGGTCCCAGGGCTCAGATCTTTGCCCGGGCCCGGCGTTTGATCTTATCGAGAATACCGTTGTAGGTAAACGTGCTCATGGGGCTGAGTTTCCGGGAACCTCCTCCCAGGCTGCCGGCGCGCTGTTCGTCCGTGGTGACCAGGCACTCTACCAGGTGCAGATCTTTTTCGATCTCGATCACTCTGACATGTGGACGAATGATCACGGCCTCCGCCCCCCAGTCGGTGTAAGACCAGCGGGCCAGGCTGGACCCCTTTTTCTCGAAATGGATATCCGGTCCCAGGTAACTGCTGAGCGCGAAACCTTCCTCCCGGAACACGGCAATGGCGGCCTGAGAGATCTCCCAGGTGTGACTTCCCTTGATCTTGACGCTGGCAAGCGGTCGGATTCCATCGGCACTCATGGAACCGGGGACACTGGTCGACGTGCAGGCCGCGGGCAGCAGCAGGCACCCCGCCAGGATCCAGCACGGCAACGGAGAGCGCGGCAGGGGGAGAAGTTGCATGGGAGCGAAGCGGCGGTCGAAAGTAGCTGCGGGTTCTCCCGACGAGTCGGGACAGGATTGGATTGAAACTGCGGCAGGATGCCGCAGCTACCACGCGAGATTCAACTGAATTACTCCCTTATTTCAGCAATTCCGCCAGTTTGGACTCCAGCGCCGGGCCGCGGAGATTGCTGGCGGCGACTTTGCCGTCTTTCCCGACCAGGAAGGTCGCGGGAATGCCACGGATACCGTACTTGGCGACAAATTCGTTTTGCCATCCTTTCCCGTCGAAAAACTGCGGCCACGGCATTTCTTCTTTCTCGATATACTTGCGCAGGCTCTCTTCATCCTGATCCAGGGAGATCCCGACGATCTCGAACCCTTGTTCGTGGTACTTCTTGTATGCCGCGATCACGTTGGGCATTTCCGCGATGCAGGGCCCGCACCAGGTGGCCCAGAAATCGACCAGCACGACTTTTCCTTTCATCGCGGCCAGGTCAAAGGAATTCCCCTCGAGATCCGTGAACGCGATTTCCAGCACGTCACCTTGCGACGGGGCATTGAGTTCACCCCCCAGCTGGTCGAGGAAGCGGCCGATTTGAGAGGCCATCGGGTTGTCCGCCGTGTCCTTCTTTACCCGATCGAGAAATTTCTGCGCTTGCTGCTTCTGGTCGCTGGCCACGTAAGTCTGGACCAGCGGTTGCACCACGTTCCCCATCAAGTCGCCGAGATTGGCATCAGGACCCTTGTCCATGGCGTCATATCGTTGCTCTAACAAGGACGCCAGTTTGTCGTTGTTCCCCAGAAAGGAGTGCGCGTCGATGAGATGGGAGAGGGCCTCGGTCCGGTCCTCGGCCTCCGCGTTGGCTTCCAGGTAAGCGGTGAGTTCTTTCACCTTCTGGTTTTCAAGGCGGTTGAGAATGTCCTCGACCGTATTCGCGGCGACTGGCGGCAGGGCGGCGAGGAGGAGGAGGGCGGCGAGACATAGCGGGTTCGTTTTCATGGGGCCGGATGGCTGGATGGCGGGTGAGCTGCTCAGGTTCGAGGTTTCGAGGATGGATCTTATTGCAGGGAGATACAACACCGGGCTGGCGTCAATTGGACGGGAGATGGGAGTCGAAGATTCGATGGGTCCGTGCGGGGCCGGGAGACCGGGTCCGAAAGCGGGGAGCGGAGCAGGTGTGCCGGGGGCGGGAGGCGAGTTCTTTGAGGGGGATTTCGGGGCGATGGATCGGCGGAACCCGTTGACAGGCCGCGGAATTATGTTATAATTATCATAATTATGATGTTTATGGGTAAATTGAACGGGGTTCTTGGGCTTGCAAGCAAGGGTCCCCAGGCAATTTTCCCATCAGGATCCCCAGGCGGATTTTCCTGATACATGCTCCTTCAGTTCCGATTTCTGATGTCTGTCTGAACTGAGCTTTTCGAGGTGGCCGCTGCCGTTCCATTGATCCAGTGGAAGGGCTTCGGCCACCTCGCCTTTCCCCCCCTGGCGTCCGCCACCCCTATCCCTCCGCAATTCGCTGGAATTCCCGGTGCCTCCGCTGTATCTATAGTGACGACGGGCGCCGCAGCCCGTTTCCAGGAGGACCCCATGAAAAAATACCTTTACCCCTTTGCCACCGCCACCCTGGCGCTCTTTCTCACCGGAGCGCTCCATGCCCGCACCTGGACCGAAGCCGCCTCCGGGAGGACCCTCGAAGGAGATCTCGTGCGCGTGGAGAACGCCGAAGCGCTGATTCGAAAAGCCAACGGCACCGTGGTGCGCGTGCCGGTGGAGAAGCTCGCGCCCGGGGACAAAGGTCTCATCGCGGACCTGGAAAAGAAAGCCGGCGAGGAAGCGGCGGCCGCCGAAGCCGCGGAGAAAAACGTCTACAAATGGGAAACCGATTTCGAACTCGCCAGTCAGCGCGCCAAGACTGAAAAAAAGCCAATGCTCCTGGACTTCACCGGGTCGGATTGGTGCGGATGGTGCATTAAACTGAAGGCCGAAGTCTTCGACAAGAAAGCGTTTCAGAAATACGCCGCCGAAAATCTCGTGCTCGTGGAACTCGATTTCCCCCGCAGTAAAAAACAGGATCGCGCGGAAAAGGAACAGAACCAGGAACTCGCCCGGGAATACGGAATCCGCGGGTATCCCACCATCATCCTCCTGGATTCCGGGGGAGAAAAAGTGGGGCAGACCGGTTACCGCGACGGAGGTCCCGAAAAGTACGTGGACCATCTCAAGGAAGCGCTGGCCGACGCCAGGTAAGCCTTGCTTTCCGGTCGGGGGAGGATTCCGGGAAGTACGAACGCTCGTCCGCTCGTGGTGGAGAACGAGTCTTCAGCCTCGTTCTGAACGAACCTGGAGGTTCGTTCTCCGGCGGCTCCGCAGGGACGCGTCGCCCTACCCGCTTCGCGCGCTGTTGGCGGGGGCGTCGGGGGGGCCGGAGAACGAGTCTTCAGACTCGTTCTGAATCCC
>JAHEJT010000018.1 GCA_024638765.1 Verrucomicrobiales bacterium | reverse complement strand
GTTGCTCGAAGGGTGGAGGGGGTAGCCGGCTTCGCCGGCGTTACTGGTTATCCGATAATGGTTCATGGTTAATTCGGGATGCCGGATGCCAGGTGCCGGTATCGTTGGAGTGGTGGCAATGAAGAAAGGGTGAGCGCGAGCGGGTGGTGCTCTTGTCTTCAACAAGGCTGGTGGCCCCAGTCATCGTTTTTGAGGGATTCCTCGTAACGGGCCATCTGCTCTTCGGCCGACAACTCCTCACCGTCCGATTCTTCGGCGGCGCCCCCGGACTGGTCTGCCACCGGCGGCTTTGAAGCGCCCGAGGGTCCGGGCTCGTCGTCCGAAACGTCGCGCGCCTTCTCCGGGGGATCGGGGGCTGGGTCGGGATCACTCATCGTTGCCACGAAACAAGGGGATCATGAATCGCAGGCGGGAAGTGGAAAAGGCAAATCCGGAGCGATGATGCGGTCGCGCTTGAGTTGGAGGGAGATCCCGGTAGAATCGCACGCAATGCCAGCGGACGGCTCCACCCAGATTCCGATCAAGAGTCCCGAGGACGCGCTGGAAGCACACTTCGGATTCCGGAAGTTTCTCGACGGGCAGGCCCAAGTGGTTTCCGCAATCGTGTCGGGACGCGACGCGTTGGTGGTAATGCCGACGGGTGGCGGCAAATCGTTGTGTTACCAATTGCCGGCCCTGGTCATGGAAGGGGTGACACTGGTGGTGAGCCCGCTGATTGCGCTCATGAAAGACCAAGTCGACGGGCTGACGGCCAAAGGGATCCAGGCCACGTTGATTAACAGCACTCTTTCCTGGAAGGAACAGCAGGAACGCATTGCAGGGATGCGAAGGGGCGAATACAAACTCGTTTACGTCGCCCCTGAGCGCTTTCGCAGCCAGGCGTTCGTCTCGGCTTTGCGCGAGGACGTGGAGATTGCGCTCTTCGCAATCGACGAAGCGCATTGTTTATCCCAGTGGGGACACGATTTCCGGCCGGACTATTTGCGCCTGGGAAAATCGCTGGCCGAGCTCGGGCGCCCGCAGACCGCGGCCTTCACCGCGACCGCGACCCCGGAAGTCAGGGCGGATATTCTCAAGCATCTCGCATTGAGGGATCCCTTCGAATGCGTTCGCGGATTTTCCCGCCCCAATCTGAGCCTTGCGGTGACGCAGACTGAAAAGACGCAGCACAAGTTCGACCGGCTCAAAGCGATTATCGATGCGCATAAGACCGGCATCGTTTACTGTGCGACGCGCAAAAAAGTCGAGCAGGTAGCGGAGATGCTCCATTCCTGGAAGGTGTCTTCCGTGGCGTATCACGGCGGGATGGACGACGGACAGCGGAGCGAGACTCAGAACGCCTTTCTCCGCAAAGAAAGAGACGTGGTGGTGGCCACCAACGCATTCGGGATGGGGATCGACCGGGCGGACGTTCGCTTTGTGGTCCATTTTGAGGTGCCTGGAAGCGTGGAAGCGTATTACCAGGAAGCGGGTCGCGCGGGGCGCGACGGGGAGCCGGCGGTTTGCGAATTGCTCTTTAATTACGCGGACACGAGGACCCAGGAATTTTTCATTGAGGGCAACAATCCAGGTCTCAAAGTCATCCAGGATGTTTACCGGGCTTTAGGGGAATGGGCGGATGACGCGGGCGAGGTGCGGCGCTCCATCAATGATTTGGCAGATCGCATCTCGGCCAAGAACACCATGGCGGTAAGCTCGGCGATTTCTCATCTGGTGCGTGCGGGACACCTGGAGCGATTCGATATTCCGGGTGAACGGGTGCGGGGGACACGCCTGACCCAACCGGATGTGACTGCGGAGAATCTGGAAATCGATCAGGAGAGCCTGCTCGAGAAAGAGCGCCGCGACCGGGAAAAGCTCAAGGCGATGGTGGAGTTTTCGTATTGCGACGAGTGCCGTCAGCAATGGATTCTTGGTTACTTTGGAGAGAAGAACACCGAACCCTGCGGCAACTGCGACAGCTGCCTGCAGGGCGGGAGCGAAGCTCTGAGGGCGCCCAGCGAGGAAGAGGCGGTCATCGTGCGCAAGGCTTTAAGCGGGGTCGCCCGCATGTCTCGCCGGGCGGGCACAGGCTGGACGGGCCGCTTTGGCCGCGGCCGGGTGGTGCAGATGCTCCTGGGAAGCCGGTCGCAGGAAGTGCTCAACGCGCGGCTCGACGAGTTGAGCACCTATGGGATCCTGAAACAGTATGGTTCAGCTTATCTTAATGGATTGTTCCGCGAGATGCTCAAGGCTGGTCTTCTGGAAACCAGCCATGGGGATTATCCACTGGTGACCCTGACGGAAAGAGGCGACGCCGCGATGCGCGGAGAAGCCGAGATAAAGATGCGTTGGCCGCAGATGTCGGCGCGTCAAGGGACCAAGGCTTCCCCGGTGACCGGGGGGGCGGAGCCGGAAGCGCTGCAGGAACTTGGGTTCGATGACGAGCTTTTCCAGCGGCTCAAGAAGAAGCGCAATACGCTGGCGAAAGAAGCGGGCAACGTCCCGGCTTACGTGATTTTCAGCAATGCCACCCTGGAGTTTTTCACTCGCTTGCGGCCGCGCACGATGGAGGCAGGCAAGCGCATTCGTGGCGTCGGTGAAGTAAAAGCGGAGCGATATCTCGAAGATTTCCTGGAGGTCATCCGGGAGTTCGAAGAGGAGCACGGTAATGCCCCGGTGGCTTCCGCTGTCGAAAGCGCGCAGTGACGGCGATCGGAGAGTATGGTGACGCGCCGGTGGTGACGCGATTTGCGCCGAGCCCCACGGGGTATCTTCACCTGGGACATGCCTATGCTGCCTTCTTTGCACGACGGGCGGCGCTGGGTCCGGGTGGGCGCTTCCTGGTGCGCATCGAGGACATCGATTCGGGGCGATGCCGGACGCAATTTGAAGATGCCATCTTCGGAGATCTCGCATGGCTGGGGTTGCGTTGGGAGGAACCGGTGCGGCGGCAGTCGGCACACCTGGAAGACTATGAAAAGGCACTGCGGCAGTTGGAGGAGGAGGGCTTGGTGTATCCGTGCTTCTGCACTCGCAAGGAGATTGCAGGCGAAATTGCACGGGCGGGAGCGGCGCCGCACGGTCCCGAGGGTCCTGTGTATCCCGGAATCTGCCGTCGCCTGTCACGTGCGGAACGCGCCCGCCGTGTGCGCGAGGGGACGGCGCATGCGCTGCGCCTGGATATGGGAGCGGCGGTGCGGCGCGCGGGACGGCTTCAGTGGCGTGACCGGGAGAGGGGAGTGGTGGAGGCGCGGCCGGAGACGCTGGGGGACGTGGTGCTGGCACGCAAAGAAGTGCCCACCAGTTATCATTTGTCGGTGACTCTCGACGACGCGTTGCAGGGCGTCACGCTGGTGACGCGGGGTGAAGACTTGTTTGAATCCACCCACGTGCATCGCCTGTTGCTTGAACTCTTGGGATTGCCGGTGCCGGAGTGGCATCATCACCACCTGGTCATGGATGCGGAGGGAAGGCGTTTTTCCAAACGGGACGAGAGTGTTACCTTGCGGGCTCTGCGCGCCGCAGGCCGGAGCGCGGAGAGCGTGCGCGAGGAGTTGGGATTTGGCGCGTCATAGCCCCGGCTTTTCGGGAGAGGAGGCTTCTACTTGCGCGTGGTAAGAGATTATGCTTGCGTGGCAGGATGAGTTCCGACATCCGAATCAATCTGAAAACCGACAAGGGAAACATCGAAGCGACCATGTTCGCCGGAGATGTGCCCGTGACGGTCGCAAATTTTCTCAACCTGGCAAGCCGGGGCTATTACGACGGCATCGCCTTCCACCGGGTAATCCCGAATTTCATGATCCAGGGCGGCGATCCCACAGGATCCGGCATGGGAGGGCCGGGTTACAAGTTTGAAGACGAGTTCTGTCCTCATCTGAAGCATGAAAAGCCGGGGATTTTCTCGATGGCTAATGCCGGGCCCAATACCAACGGCAGCCAGTTTTTCATCACTCACAACGCCACCCCGCACCTCGATAATATGCACAGCATTTTTGGTGAAGTGACTTCCGGGCAGGATGTGGTGGATTCTATTGCGCAGGGCGACAAGATTTTAGGCATCGAAATCCTGGACTCGACTGACGAACTGTTCGCAAGCCAAAGGGAGCGGATCGACGGTTGGAACGCCGCGCTGGCGAAGGGCTGACCGCAGATCCGGCGGCGTCGGAGGGGGAGCGCGGCCGGCAAAATTTTTCCCGGCAAGTAGACTTGCCTCACGACATCACCCCTAGCGTCCGTCGCCATGGCCGACATTCACTTTTCCTGCCCCTACTGCCGCGGCAGCCTCGTCGTCGATGACGAGGGTGCAGGCTGGGAAGTGGAGTGCCCGACATGCTCGCAGCCTATCGTCATCCCGCTGGAGGATGAGATCGAGGAGGGAATTGCCTACGTCGAGACGCAGGAGGTAGACTATTATGCCCCCGAAGCGGGCCCGTTGCCGGATGAAGAGCTTGCGCTGGAAATCACGCCGCCGGGAGAAACCCTTTCAGATGCAAACCTGAGCGCTGCTGAGGAAGAAGAAGCGCGCGGGATCTCGCCGGAGGAAGAGGACGCAGCGGCGGTTGTGGAGGCGGCAGGACCAGCCGAAGCGATTGAGACGCCGGAGGCAGAGTCACCGGAGGCGGCTGGAGAAGCGGATCTCCAACTGGAACCGAAACCGGAACCAGCCGAGGCGGAGGCCCCACCCGTTCCGTCCCCTGGACCGAAGCCTGAGGCGAGCAAGGTTGATGAAGAGAGATCGCCGGCGGAGGCCGGTTCTGCACCGAAGCTGGAGCGCGAGGTGGAGGCATCCACGGCACTGCCGCGGGCGGGGACCGTCTTGCCCCCGCCCTCTCGTCCCGGCGCGCGAACGGGGAGGGGGCGAAAGAAATCGTCGGAGGACAAATTGACGATGCGCGAATTGCGCGCGCGTTGGGTTCTCTACCGTTGCGCGGCGTGCGGGGCGGTCTTCAAGCTGGCGCGTGCCAGGGAGGGAGCGGTGGTAACCTGTCCGCAGTGCGGCGTTCGTAACGACACGGGTACAAGCGAGAAGCCGGCTGCCACAGCGGCACCGGTGATAGGACAGGGGCCCGGGAGCCGGGGCAGCGAGGGCGTCGTTCCGCCGGCGTCGCCTGTTTCGGGCACGCCGGTGCAATCGGGGTCGGCCCCCAAACGGGTGCCTCTCAAGTTCCCGACGTTCAATGACAAGGGAGAGAAGTTGAAGCCCGTGCCCGGCGTTGAGGAGGAAGAACGCGCGCGAGAGGCAGAATGGGTGCAGCAGCGGGATGTGCCCTGGGATTCGGCCAGCGTCGCGCTGCAGGTGAGCGGTGAATTCGAATCTGCGGCGCAAAAGGAAAACCGGGTAGTGCGCCTGTTGGCGGGCGCTTCTATCCTGGTGGTGATCGCAGGACTGGCAGCGGTCGCTTTTTCCGCCGCCAAGAGGAAACGAGACGCTACCCCGCGCGAGATCCCTCCAGCCGCGATCGCGCCTGGAAACAGTGCGCCGGCGGAGGCTGAATTATCCCCCGCGGATGCGTCCACCGCCTTGTTCGACAGCCGGTTTGTGCTGCGGACGCGGGGCGAGGCTGAGGCGGTAATGAAAGGGTTTCTCGACGCCGCCACCTTGGAAGAACGACTCCGGTATACCTATAAACCTGAAAACGTGAAGGCGGTGCTGGGGTCGCGGGCGGACCTTTCGTTTTCGGGACCAGTTCGGTATCGGCGGCTTATGGACGAAGAACTCAGAGTAATCGAGGAAGAATCACTGCTGCTGATGGGAATCGAGAATGAAGATTTTACCGGGAGAGTCGCGGCGCTGCATTTTGGTCCGGGCGGATACAAGGTCGACTGGGAATGGTTCACGGAATACAGCGAGATGCCATGGCTCGAATTTCTGGAGCGCCGTCCTCTTGAACCGGTGCGTTTTCGCGTCATCGCGAAGCAGGACGACTATTACAACTTTGAATTTTCCGATTCAGAACGCTTCGACTGTTATCGGCTCTCTAATTCCGATCACACGATTGAGGTATTCGGGTATGCGGCTGTTCCCGGAGAGGTTGCCGATGCCTTGCGCAACGCTTTTAGGGATGGGGCCGGCGTTCAGGGCTCGGCGCCCGGCGTCGGCCAACGCCAGCTGCGGTGTATTCTGGGTCTACGGTTTCTTCCCTCGGAATCCGCCCCGAAAATGGTGGAAATCGTCGAGCTCGACGCGCTGAGTTGGGCTTCTGAATGACGTAGCGCGTTAGTCCTCCACGGGCTCTGTGGCGCGGGCGAGTTTGCCCAGGGTGAGACCTTGGACGGCGATGCTGAAGATTACGACGATATAGGTCGCGGTGAGAAAGAGGTCGCGTCCGGCTTCGCGAGGCAGGGCCAGGGCCAGGGCGACCGAGATTCCGCCGCGAAGTCCTCCCCAGGTAAGCAGTCGGATGGCGCCGGGTGAGAACGATCGGAAGCGGCGAAGGACGGTCACGGGGATGCTGACTGCGACGAAGCGCGCGGCCAGGACCAGTGGGATTGCGAGGAGTCCGATAGTGAGTTCGTGGGCGCCGCGGTCGATGACGAGGAGTTCCAGTCCGAGAAGGGTGAAGAGGAGGGCATTGAGCACCTCATCGACGAGTTCCCAGAACATATCGAGATGTTTCCTGGTGGTATCGGACATTGCCAGGGCGCGTCCCGTGTTGCCGATGATGAGGCCCGCGACGACCATAGCGAGGGGTCCGGAAACATGGAGATGCATGGCCAGGCTGTATCCGCCGGAGACGGCGGCCAGGGTGATGAGGACTTCGATCTGGTAATTGTCGATGGATTTCAGGAGGTAAAGGCTGAGGAAACCGAGGCCGAAGCCGAAGGCGATGCCGCCGATGGCTTCCACGGCAAAGATGTGGGCCACGGTGCCGGGATCGAGTTCTTTTCCTCCGGAGGCGACGCCGAGAAGGATCACGAACATGACGACGCCGACGCCATCGTTGAAGAGAGACTCGCCGGTAATCTTGGTTTCCAGGCTGCGCTTGACGCCCGAGGTGCGGAGGATGCCGAGAACGGCGACGGGATCGGTGGGTGAGATGAGGGCTCCGAAGAGGAGGCAGTGGATGTATTCATAATCCAGGGAAAAGAGCCGGAGGACGAAATAAATTCCGGTGCCGATGAGAAAGGTGGAAATGAAGACACCGAGGGTGGCCATGGCAGCGACGATGAATTTTTGATTGGCGAGATCGCGGAGGTCGACGTGGAGGGCCCCCGCGAAGAGCAGGAAACAGAGCATGCATTTCATGAGCGCGAGATTGAAATCGATGCCGGAGACGATTCGGGTGGCAGTATCGATGAAGGGGGCGCTGAAGGGTCCCAGGAGGATGATCACCAGGGAGGCCAGCAGGCTCATGAGCATGATCGCGATAGTGGTCGGCAGCTTGAACCATCGGTGGTTGATGTAACCGAAGAGGGCGGCGATGCTCAGGAGTGCTGCCGCTATATCGAACGAGTCCATACGGAGCATGTTCATACTTGAATCCGCGCCGCGATAGCAAGAAGAGGGTTGCCGGGGTGGTCCGCGTGCCGAGGGCGGATCCATGAAGCCGTCCCGAGGACGGAAGAGTTAGGGGATTGCGAATTGATCTTCCTTGGGTAACCTGCTTTAAGAGGTCGGATCCGGCGCGCGCGGGCGGCTCCCGGGCCAGGCGAGATGAGCGAAGAGCGATACAAGATCGAGGGAAAAATCGGCAGGGGAGGCATCGGGGCGGTCTATCGTGCTTTTGACCACCAATTGGGCCGTCCCGTCGCGCTCAAGCGGATGCTGCCGCCGGAGGAATCGGATTCTCTGAATCCGGAGGACGCCTCGGAAAATCTTCTCAAGGAAGCCAAAGTCCTATCTACGCTCAATCATCCTAACATTGTCACCGTATTTGATGTCGGTGCCGATACCAAGGGTGTCTTCGTGGTGATGGAGTTGCTCGATGGGGAAACCCTGGACGAGACCATCGCGCGAGGTGTCTTGACTTCTGAAGATTTCAAAGAGGTGGTCACGCAAACTCTGGAAGCGTTGATCGCGGCGCAGGATGTCGATCTGGTGCACCGCGATCTCAAGCCCAGCAACATCATGGTGGTCTGGCTTCCCAGCGGGAAGTTTCAACTCAAGGTGCTCGACTTCGGGCTCGCGAAGTTCAGCGAACAGCCCTCCGTGCAGACAAGCGACCAGGGCGACGCCATTATGGGTTCGATTTTCTTTATGGCGCCGGAGCAGTTCGAGCGAGGCCAGCTCGACGCGCGCACGGACATGTATTCCCTGGGTTGCATCTTTTATCATTGTTTAACCGGGAAATATCCATTCCAGGGCGAGACCGCCGCCCAGGTGATGGCCAGTCACCTCCAGAACAAGATGGTGCCCCTGGAGAAATACCGGCCCGACCTGCCGCTGCACCTCTGCCTCTGGGTAAAATGGCTGTTGCAACGGGAGATGGGCGATCGGCCGCCGGACGCGAAGACTGCCCTGGAACACTTCATGAACGAGACGGTTGGATTGGCCTCGCTCGAGGAGGAACTCGAGGCGCCCACCACCGGTGTGTCCCTGGTCACGCCGGAGGAAGAAACCGGATCGGCGCCGGTCCTGGTGACCGCAGCCCGGCCCGCGGTGCCGCCGGTGGGAGTTTCCGTTCCCCCAGCGGGAGTAGCGCTGCCGGCGTCCGGAAGTACGGGTGGAGTCACCACGGTGCTCAAGAGTTCGCAGAAGAGCTCAAAAGGCAAGTGGATCGCAACGGGAATTTCAGCGGGCCTGATTCTCGCGATCGGGACTTACATCCTGATAAACCGCATGATCACCACCAAGGAAGAGAACTGGTTTGGCGACATCATTGCGGAGGAAGTCCCCTACGGCGACCCGCCCACGGTCAAGCGCCTGCTCAAGTATCTCGATTCCAAGTATGACAACAATCGCCGCAATGCCGCGGTGGCGGCGCTCTCCCGCATGGAGGGGGACGGGATTGACGAGGAGATCATGGAGCAATTGAAGGATTTCCGGGGGCCGGAGCTGAAAGCCTTGGTCACATGTCTCACCGTCCGTGGGTATGAGCCCGCGATGCCGGAATTTCTCCGGCTGGCTGCGAGTTCACCCAGTGCCGAGGTCCGCACGGCCGCGCTCAACGGCATCAGTATCCTGGGGAAACAATCGCACCTGGGAGAGCTGCTGGACATCCTCCAGAAGATCGACAAGAACACCGACAAGAATGTCAAAGAATGGCTGGAGCGCGCGATCCTGACGATTTCCAGGAAGGTCGAGGACGAAAGCGCCCGGACCTTTGCGATGCTCAAAACGCTGGATAGCGCCAAAGAAGGCGCTTACCGGAAGTCGTTGCTTTCAATCCTGGGATCGTTGGGTGGTGAAAAGGTGCTCCGGCGATTTGAGCAGGTCCTCAAGAAGGGCGACCAGGAGTATCAATACGATGTGCTTGCGGCTTTGATGCATTGGCCGGACGCCAGCGCATCGAAGTTATTGCAGAAAATCGCGGAGGAAACCCAGGACGACGCCGTGCGGTTGGCGGCGGCGCGTGCGTACATTCGGATGATCGGGGTGCCTGCGGTGCGTAGTCCGGAAGAGACGCAGAAAATGCTGGATATCGCGTGGACCTTGGCCGACGAGCGCAAGGAGAAGGCGCGTATTTTTCCGATCCTGGCGAATATCCCGCAGGATTGGGCCAGTGATTACGCAGGCAAATACCTGGAGGATCCGATTTTCAAGTCCATCGCGAGTCGCACCCAGGACAATATCCGGGAATTGGTCGGCAGGGTGGTGCCCCTGCAAAGCGGGAAACCCCTGCGCGCCGCCAAGGCCAGCCTGGGCGGAAATTACCAAGCTATTTACGAAGATAAATCCAGCCACAAATGCATTACCAACTGGAGTGATCCGGGGACCTGGGTGAGTTGGTCGTTTATCGTGGAAGAACCGGGCACCTACAAGGTGGAGGTTAGCCAGGCCAACGACGGCGCAGCGGGGAGTGAGTATGCGGTGATCGTGGGAGAGAACATCCTCGAGGGCAAGGTCAAGGACACCCGGGAATGGACGCGCTTTATCGACGATGAATTAGGGCAGGTGACTTTTGCGGAGCCGGGGATTTACACCCTGACGGTGGCGCCAAGAGGGACGGCAAAGAAGTTCATCATGAACCTGCGCGAGGTGACTTTGACGCGCGCAGGGTGATCGCTCAGGGCCGGGTGACTTCCCATTGGGTTACCCGATTGCCGGAAAAGCTGACTTTGCCCGCCACGTAACTGCGGTAATAGACGCTCGGTCCCGGGCAGTAATAACCGTGGTGGTAACCGTATCCGTAATAAGGGTATCCGAAGTGACCCCAGCCGTAGCCGTGGTAACCGGCATATTCCGGATAGAAGTTCGTGTAGAGCCATGTCTCCGTGACGCGGCCGCCGGAGCTGCTGGTTTTCACGGAGTCCGGACGGCCCCAGGCCAGGTGTACGGCGTCCCTGGTCATCCCCTCGGTGATTTTGCCGCGGGTGACGAGCGCCTTGTGCGTGGCACTAAGATTTTCGTAGAGTTGAGGATTCTGTGCGATACGCGATTGGACGGTCGAAGCGCACCCGGAAAGTCCGGTCGCGCATGCCGCCGCCAGGAGAGGGAGGATAAGACGGATTGGGGAGGTATTCATGGGATGGGGTATGTTGAGGGTTTGTCGCTGGGTTCGGGCGAAATATCAGGGAGCCCGGGGGATGCGACGGGATTATCGGTTCACCATAAAGCAGCGATTATGCTCCGTCATGCAAAATATCTCTGGCCATGCTCCCGGGGGCAGCCGCGATTTTCCTGAGATTCCTTGTGATTCTCTTTGTGAGAAGCCGTAGTGTGCTATTAGACTTGAGGCC
This sequence comes from Verrucomicrobiales bacterium, assembly GCA_024638765.1. GTDB lineage: Bacteria > Verrucomicrobiota > Verrucomicrobiia > Verrucomicrobiales > DEV007 > JAHEJT01. The sequence continues at coordinate 43,825 of JAHEJT010000018.1, read as the reverse complement.
TTTAAGGAGACATCGTGCAAGACACTTTTGGACACAGCATCTCTTACTTGCGCGTATCGATCACCGACCGGTGCAACGAGCGTTGCCGGTATTGTATGCCGCAGGAAATTCAGGAGTGGCTTCCCAAAGAGGACGTGCTCAGTTACGAAGAAATCCTGCGGTTGGTGCGTGTCGGCGTGGGTCTGGGCATTACCAAGGTGCGTGTCACCGGCGGTGAGCCCCTGACTCGCCGCGATGTCCTGGAATTTATGCGTGCGCTGGGCCGTCTTCCCGGCTTGCGCGAGATCGGTCTCTCTACCAACGGCACGCTCCTGGCGAGCCGCTGCCGGGATGCACCGGAGAAGACCTACGCTCAGGATCTTCATGAGTCCGGCGTGGCGAGTGTGAACCTGTCTTTGGATTCTCTGGACCGGGAAACTTATCGGCAGTCTACCGGGCGGGATTACCTTGACCGTGTCCTTGAGGGCATCGATGCCGCGCGCGCCGCGGGATTTGAAAGGATCAAACTCAATACCGTCCTGATGCGCCATCGCAATGAGAAGGAGATACCTGATTTGATCGAGTTTGCGCGGGCCCACGATCTCCTCATTCGCTTCATTGAATTGATGCCGGTCTCCACGACGGAGGTCCTCACCGAAGATAATTTCTTTTCGGTGGGCCACGCCAGGAAGAAAATCGAGGAGCGATACGGCGTCCTGGAACCGCTGCCTGATTTCAAGACCAACGGGCCCGCCCTGTATTATCGTGTGCCGGGCACGGAGCAGAAGATTGGATTTATCGGCGCCATGACGAACCTGCATTTCTGCGAGAGCTGCAACAAGCTCCGCCTGACTTGCGACGGCAAGCTCCGGCCCTGCCTGGGAAGTCACCTGGAGTTCGATATCAAGGGCGAGTTGCGCAAGCCGGAGGTGCGCGATGAAGACTTGGCGCAGTTTTTCGGCCAGGTGGTGGCGCGTAAGCCGAAGGAGCATGAGTTCCGTGACAATTACCAGCCCGACCGCAAGATGATCGCGATTGGCGGATAAAGGGGCGAAAGGGGCGTGTTGTAGTCGGGCAGACGGAAAGGCTATGAGCGAGAAAAGTTTGACTCACATCGCTGAGGACGGCAGCGCCTCGATGGTCGATGTTTCCGGAAAAGACGTAATCCGGCGCGAGGCCGTGGCGCGCGGCCGGATTCGCGTGCACCGGCAAACTCTTGCCCTGATTGCCGAGGATAAGATTACCAAGGGCAGTGTTTTCGCGGTGGCGCGGGTCGCGGGGATTCAGGCCGCGAAACAGACCGCCAACATGATTCCATTGTGTCACCAGTTGCCGTTAACGCGCGTGACCGTGGATTTTGAGGCCCCGGAAGGCGGAGAGGGAATTGAAATCACTTGCCGGGTGGTGACCCGGGCGCGCACCGGAGTGGAAATGGAGGCTTTGACGGGCGTCAGCGTGGCTGCGCTGACAATATACGACATGTGCAAAGCGGTCGATAAGACGATGGAGATCGGGGAGATCGCCCTGATCTCCAAAACGAAGGGCGAAGAAGAAAGCGGCTAGGGTGTGTTCGAAAACTCGACCGGACACGGAATTTTGATTCATAATAGAACAAAGTCAGGCGCTGCGACGCAGCGCAGGCAGATTGGAATGCGGCTCTTTTTCCCGATGGCTGCGTTCTCGCCCAGCTTTATCCTGCCTGTGGCAGGCTCTGCAGTTTCCTTTCGCTTCGCTTCAGACTGGGTTCCTGCGCTAACGCGCCGAGGCAGTGTGGTTTCAACCATCGCCGCGGGGCGACGCCTTGCCATCGGAAAAAATTGCTCGCACCGCGCCTCGCCCGAGTTTTCGAACACACCCTAATCATGGAGATTCAGGTGGGCATTATTACGGTATCCGACCGGGCCGCGGCGGGCGAGTACGAGGATCACGGCGGTCCCGCGCTAAGGCAATGCGCGCAGGAGCAGGGCTGGGAGGTGCGCGCGGAAGCGGTGGTGCCAGACGATCTGGATCGCATCCGGGAGGCCATCCGCTCGTTTTGTGCCCAGGGCTGCGGCTTGATTGTGACGACCGGTGGCACCGGTATTGCGGATCGGGACGTGACGCCGGAGGCCGTTCGCGGGATCATGCGGGTGGAAATACCGGGTTTTGGGGAAGTGATGCGGGCGCGATCGATGGAGTTGACGCCCAATGCGATTTTATCGCGGGGGCTGGGCGCGGTGGTGGAGCAGTCGCTGGTGATTGCGCTGCCGGGCAAGCCGCAGGGGGCGGTGGATTGTCTTGGTTTCGTGCGGGGAGCCGTCGAGCACGGTGTTAAACTGGCACAGCGGGTGCCCACCTCGTGCTAGCGGTCAGTCGTTGGGTGCGAGGAGGATCCGGATGTGTCACGGTCGATCCTTCACACGGTGTCAAATCGAGGCGGGGTGGAAAAGGGGTTGCGGGGCCGAGGTTGGCGTATTGAAATAGACCCGCCACCGGGGGGGTGGCAGTCTAAGGGATGCGCTTTCAAATCTTCCAGCAGGCATCGTATGAGGGGCCCGGGATCATTGCGGATTGGGCCGTGCTCAACGACCATACCGCGGAGATCACCCGGTTTTTCGAGGAACAATACCCGGTGCCGGGGATGGATTCTTTCGATGTCCTGGTGGTGCTGGGAGGACCTATGGGGGTCTACGAGGAACGGGAATACCCATGGCTGACAGAGGAAAAACGGATCATCGAGAAGGCGATCGGGGCAGGCAAGAAAGTGTTGGGCATCTGCCTGGGAGCTCAGTTGGTGGCCTCTGTCCTCGGCGCCCGGGTTAAACGCAATCAACATATGGAAATCGGGTGGGGACCGATCTGGCTGACGGAAGAGGGGATGGAGACGAGTGTTTTCTCACATATCCCCGAGGAATTGGAAGTGTTGCACTGGCACGGCGACACCTTCGATATTCCCTCGGGAGCCCGCAACCTGGCACAAAGTGCCGGGTGCCGGCACCAGGCCTTCGATTACGGGGACAACGTCCTGGGCCTGCAATTTCACCTGGAGTTTACGCGTCGCAGTGTCCAGGCCCTGGTGGAGAATTGCGGGGATGACCTTTCGGAGGACACCCACGTGCAACCCGCCTCGAGAATTCTGGCTCGGCAGAGTCCGTTTATGCGCGCCAACCACGCGATGCGCGGGATCTTACTCCAGATTACCAGCGAATCGCTGCGCCCGGGAGAAGACTAGAACTCATCTAGCTTTGTTGAAAAGCCGGATAGGTTCTAGAATTGTCCGGTCACCAATTCGAGGAATCGCTCTCCAGTGTTTGTGAGTGAGGCCTTGGAACCGCTGCCGCTGAGTCGGCTTCTTGTGTGGTATGAATGATAGGTGGAGGAATATTTGACCCAGCTCACGGTAGGGCGGGTTACCCTGGTGCGGCTTGGTTCCACGGCGAGGGGGACGCCGGAACGGCTCATGGAAATTTCCCAGGAAGCGGTTGAACCTGCGGAGGAACCCCGTTGGAGCCATGGATATCGCTTCACGATTTCCAGGGGGCCACGGTTGGGCACAATGACTTTATAATAGGTGCTCATCCTCGCGATGAAATCGGGGAGTGCAAGATTGGGGTTGGCGCGGTGGGCTTTCAAGATCCCGGAGATATCCAGGCCGACAAGATTGAGTCCGTTGTAACGCCCATGATAGTTCGGCGTGCGATAATTCCGGTCGTGCCATCTTTCAAACGACCAATTCAGCATCATGTTCAATTCGAGGTGCAGGTGGGCGCGGGTTTTATCGATACCGACACCGGTGTACCCGAGGCGGCCGAGCGGAGTTCCCGGCCTCACCTCCTGTCCGGGCTTCACCGAGATTGTCATGAGGTGGGCGTAAAGGCTGTAAAAGGGGCCGTAACCCCATTCGTGGCGGATGATCACGTACTTGCCATAGCTGCTCTGGCCGCTGATGTGACTGGTATGGACGACTTCTCCAGCGGCGATGCTGCGCACGACGTCGAGGGGAGTCCCGTCGGAGGATCGTTTGGCCGGCTTGATATCCACTCCCTCATGAAACTTGGTCATGATGACACCCGAAGAAATCCGTTTCTGGTTGCGGACAAAGCCGAATTGGCCGCCCTGCCAGGGGGTGGAGCGGGTGCCTTCGAAGCTCCGGTTGGTGTACATGTAAAAGTTCCACGGTTTGTCCGTGAAAAGCCAGCGATTGTCCGTGGGGAGGACCAGGCCCATGGGAAGCTGGGCCGCCGCGAGTACGGAGGGAGACAGCACCACCGCCACTGCGAGCGGGAAAAGGAGGAGGGTCATGGGGCGTCTCCGGCTGGAAAGGGCCGCCCGGGTTCTCGCGGGTGAATGTTTTGTCCCGGCTTTCGCCATGAGCCGTTTACGGTGTGGGTCGATAGCCTATTGCTCCAGGGGTTGCGGGATCGGGGCTTCCGTCCCTGGGATGGTCCCCGGGTCGCCTGTTTCAGAGGGTGGAGCCGTTCCCACGGGGCCCGCATTGGAATACTCGGTGAGTTTTTCGCGGAATAAATCGAACTGACCTTCGCTGAGGCCCTCCCACACGACGACGATTCCGTCGTTAACGGTGCGGTCGATAAGGATCAGGGAGCTGCGGCTGGGCGGCAGATTGGCGAGGAGAAATCTACCCTGGTGCTCCGTGCTGAGCCGCAGCAACTCGTCGGTGCCTTTGCGGTCGAGTTTAAAAGCGGCTCCGTAACTGTTCCCGTCCTTGGCTTTGAACGGATAAAACCATTGGACCTGATCTTCAGTGAACGCCGGGATCTTTTTGAAATATCGGGTGGCGCCGCCGGGTTCCAGTGGATAAGGGAAAGCGAACTTGGGGGCTTCGTCCGCGGAAGTCTCCACGTGGAAACTCATCAGCAGCGTTTGATCGCGTTTGCCGAGGGCCAGGGTGAATACGGCGCAAGACAGCAACACGAGAGTCGCAAGACGATTTGGCATGTCGTATTGAAACGCTTTTTCCACGATCTTGCAAATTATTCGCAGTGGATGGCTCGGGAGCGGCTTCAAGCCAGCTCGTAACCCTCCCGCATCGAGTCGACGACGGCGTGGAAACGGTCGTCCCGGAGTTCCGGGAAGATGGCCGGAGCCACGGTGTCGTGCGCCACGAATTGATGGCAAGTGTGGTGATGCGGAAGGCGGCTGGTGGCGAAGGGTTCCGCCGGAGGGGTGGTGGCTTCTTTCGGTTCGGCCTTCGGCGATTAGCCGCCTGTAAAGCGCGGCATTGGCGATGGGGGACCGATTTCCATCGCCATTAAGGCTGGTACCGGGCGCGCCGGGGAGGTGGCCCAACCGCGCTAGCCGAGGCCCGATCTTCCACTAGACGGCCAGGGGCAACCGGGCTAAGGTGGCCCTTCGTCCCTTTGAATCCATGAACTTTCTGACGACCGTGTTTTACGCCTTTGTCTATTTGGTCGCCACCCTTTGCTTCATGGTTTTGCTGGAGCATGGAATCAGCGGTTTTATAGATGGAGCACGCCGGGATTTCGTGAGCCTGTTCCAAGGGACGCAAAGCCCTGCCGCGCCGGCAGAATAAGACTTGAACCCCTTGACCTCCCCGGAGAATATCGATGGATCCAACTGTTGCCCCGACTGCGATGAGTGAAAACATTACGGAAGCCGAATTGCCGGCTAATTTGAAAAAGATCTGGCTTAAGGCCCTTAGTGCCGTAGAGCTGCGCAATTACGGGTATGCAGTCAGTCTGCTGGCGGCAATACTCAAGGAGCAGCCGACGTTTCTCGACGGCCGCACGATGATGCGCAAGGCGGCCGTGCAAAAGGTCAAGTCCGAGAAGAAGCTCATCAAGTTTCCTTCCGGCGGAATTTCGGCAGTGAAATTCCAGGGGCAGATCAAGAAGGATCCCCAGGCCGCGATCGTAGCTATTGAGAAAGAACTGGAGAAAGATCCCTACAACGTCCAGCTCAACCAGGCGTTGCACGACGCCGCGCTGGGGGCGGGGATGATCGATACGGCAGCGTTCGCGCTCGAGACGGTCCTCGAGGGGCATCCGGAGAACACCAAGGTCGGGCACCAGCTGGCCGATTTTTACCTGAAGAACGAGCATCCCGATCGCGCGTCAAAAATTTACCAAGCGATCGTGAAACAGGATCCCACCGACTTGGAAGCGGTGCAGGCAGAGAAGAACGCCAGTGCGCGGGCCTCCATGAAGCAGCAGAAGTGGGATTCCGCGGGAGATTTCCGCGATCTCATGAAGAACAAGGATGAGGCTGCCAGCTTGGAGCAGGAGAGCCGGGCGGCAATGACGCCGGAGCAGATCCAGGGGCAGCTTGAGGAGTTGAGCGCCAAGTACGAAGAAGATCCTAACAATCTTGCTGTGGTAAAGCGGATTGCCGCTCTTTACGAACAGCTCGAAGATTGGGAGAACTCGCTGACGTATTACGAATGGGCTTACCAACTCAGCAATAAGGACACCACGCTGGAGCGGAGAATCGGTCAAATCAAGGACAAGCAGCGCGACCTGGACCTTCACGTTATGCAGCAGGAGTTGGACGCGGAGACGGACGTGACCGTAATCGAGGAGAAGAAGAAGAAAATCGAAGGACTGCGGGAGGGCAGGGCCAAGCAGATGATTGTGGACGCCCGCGAGCGGGTGGAACGCAATCCGACTGACGCGCAGCTTCGTTTCGAGTTGGGCAGCGCGCTCTATAACGCGGGCGAATTTTCCGATGCCATCCCCGAACTGCAGAAAGCCAAGAACAATGCTTACCTGCGGATTAAGACCATGCTGATGCTGGGCTTATGTTACGAGCGCAAGAATATGAATGATCTTGCGGTGCGCACCTTGAAGGAAGGCAACGATGAGCTCCTGACGATGGACGACACCAAGAAGGAGATCCTTTATAACATGGGGTTGATCTATGAGAAAATGCAGGACAAGGCCAACTCCCTGGAATGCATGAAACAGATATACGAAGCCGATTACGGATACCGGGACGTCGCCGCGCGGGTGGAAGAATCGTATTCGGGAGACGAAGATACGGGCGGTGGAGACGATCAATCGGGGTCCGGGGACGACGATCAGCCGTCAGAAGCAGCCGGTTGAGGCCGGGACTCTTTTCGCACTCGCTGTAACGAGGGCCGCGCATCAGCGTGAGAGTCGGCGCCCGGGCAAGATTCCGCCATGAAACAGGCCTTGGAACTGCGCGCTTGAGTAATCGCGATAGTTAAGGATTTTTCACAAAATGGCTAAGGATGAAATCCCGCGCAGGGCGATCTATCGCGTCTCAATTTACCAGCGGTGTCTCCAGCGACTCAAGGAAAACGAAGTCGATACCGTGTCCTCCCAGGCCTTGGCCAAGGCCGCCGGAGTCAAGCCGACGCAGCTGCGCAAGGACCTGGCTTACTTCGGTCAGTTCGGCACGCGCGGCCTGGGATACGACGTGGCGAACCTCTCGGAAGTGCTCACGGAAGTGTTGGGGCGGACACGATTCCAGCCGGTCATCATTGCCGGGATCGGCAACCTCGGATCGGCTCTCTTGCGATACGGAGGTTTCCAGCGGGAAGGGTTCGAGATAGTCGCCGGATTCGATGTGGAACCCAATCGCGTGCGCGATCCGGACATCAAGACACCCGTCTACCACGAGGACAAGATGGTGGCCTTCATCCGCAAGCATCAGGTAAAGATGGCGATACTTTCCGTGCCGGCGAGCTGCGCCCAGGGGGTGGCCAATGACATGGTGACGGGAGGGATTCAGGCGATTCTCAACTTTTCTCCCACGGTGCTGGAGGTGCCTGAGAAAGTCATCGTCAACGGAGTGGACCTGGCCCTGGAGCTGGAAAATCTGAGTTACTTCATTCGCTGAGTGATGCCCGATGTCGCGCGTAGAGGATAGAGCGGAATCGGGATGCCGGGGACGCACGCCGGTTGCCGGTATGTCGGCGCCCTTCGCGGCCGGCGATTTCGATCTCAAAGCCACGCTCCATTCCGGACAAGTATTTCACTGGCGTGCCGACGGTGCGGGAGGATATCTCGGGGCTCTGGGAGGGCGGGCCGTGCGCCTCGTCCAGCCGGAATCGGGCCTGCTCGCGGCGACGGCGGGTGCGGAGGAAGCGGCGCGCGTTTACCTGGGACTGGACCATGAAATCTCGAAAATCCACGAGAGCTTTCCCCGAGGGAGAGAAGATGCGATTTTGCGGGAAGCGATGGCGTATTGCCCGGGATTGCGAATCCTGAACCAGCCCTCATGGGAATGCCTGGCGACATTTATCACTTCATCTTTGAAGCAAGTAGCGCACATCAGCCAGATTTCGCACGAATTGCGCCAACGATTTGGCGAGCGCCTTGAAATCGACGGGAACGCAATTTACGCGTATCCGCTGCCGCAGGCCATCGCGGACGCGGGGGAGGACGCCCTGCGCGCCTGCGGTCTCGGATACCGCGCCCGCGGATTGCATCGCGCGGCCCTGCGCCTGGCGCGCGGAGAAGTTGATCTCGATGCACTGCGGGAACTGCCGGACGACGAATTGCGCGAGGCCCTCTGTGGCTTTTACGGCGTCGGCGAAAAAATCGCCGATTGCGTTTCATTGTTCGGGTTTGGACGACTGCAATCATTTCCGGTGGACGTGTGGATTGAGCGCCTCTTGCGCAAGCATTACGGAGGGCAGATTGGAGAGAAGGCCCCGCTGCCGCGGGTCCGGGAGTTTGCGCAAGCCCACTTCGGCCGTTACGGGGGATACGCCCAGCAGTATCTCTTTCATTACGCCCGCCTCGAGGGCGTGTAACGGCTTATTTCTTTGCCAAGCGGCGGCTTTGGCGCATTGTTGAGGATGCTTTGAGCCACCTTGGCTGTGGCTCCGGCGGCCGCCGGAATTTTCAAAAACCATGACCCGCAGGCACAGGATGCTTTATTCGTTCGTCGCCTCCCTGGCGTTGCACCTGCTGGTGCTGGCCTGCGCAGTGGTCATGGTCGGGATCAGCGGATTTTTTCCTCCGGAACCGCTCCAGGGATCCCCCGCCAACGAAGTGGTGGTCTATCTTCCCGACTTGATTCCGGAAGAAGCCCCGCCCATTTCCAAGCAGGAGGAGATGCCCTACATCCGGACAGGGGCGCACGGTGTCTCCGAGCGCCCGCCCGGGAAGGCCGATTTTTATTCCGACAAGGACACGATCGCGGCTTCCGAAAAACCGGGAAGCGCGGAGGGGGATCCCCTGCCGACTCAGGACGGTCTCCAGGACATGCCGTTTCTGGAACTACAGGACCGCCGGTATTCCGACGGGGAGCGCGAGAACGAGAACGCTTCCGCAGCGCCTTCCGCAATGGTTCCGCCTTCCTTTCCGGCGCCGCGACCGGAACCCGCACCCGAGCCGGTCAAAGTCGCGGAAGCGATCATAGCGCCCTCCTCTTCGCAGACCCGTGAGGAGAGTTTTTCCGATGCCCTCGATATCATCGAGAACATGCCGATTTCTCAGGATCGCGACACGCCTCCGCAGGATGTGCCCGAAGAGAAAGCGCGGAACCTGGATGAATCGCGAATGGCCGAAAGCCTGCCGCCCTTGCAGGAGACGGTTTCGGAAATCACGCCGCGGGAACCCGTGCCACTGCAGGCGCCCTCGCCGCCGGGGAGTGACGGGCAGGAAGGTTTTCGGCCAGAGACCCGGCGGACGAAAATGACGGGAACCATTTCGAGTCTTGGAGACGCCGCCGTGAACGCGGCCGCGACCCCCCTGGGGCGGTATAAGAAGCAGATTGGGCAGTCCATCGAGCGCCTCTGGCACCGTTACCGCCAGGACCGGGCGGACTTCCTGGAATTTGGCAGCATGAAATTGCGCTTCGATGTTGACCGATACGGGAAGCCGCGGAATTTAAAGATCCTCAAGAACGACGCCAACGCCGTGATGATGGATTTTACCTTGAGCGCGATTCTGGAGGCGGATATACCGCCCATGCCCGAAGAGATCATCGATATTCTCGAGAACGAATCATTAGAGGTAACCTATGATGTCATTATTTATTAATCCTCCCGAATGGCTGGGGGCCGGTGTCATCGACCCGGGGGCGGCGGCGAAAGTGTGGGACTTCCTGATTTCCGGGGGTTTTTTCATGGCGTTTATCGGGTTGTGCTCGGTGATCGCGGTGAGCGTCGCGATCCATCGCGCTTTCGCCTTGAGGCGCGCGCGCGTGCTCCCGGCGCACCTGGAAAACGAATTGGCGCAGTTGGAGCGGCTGGTGGCGGAAGACGACACCGCCCGGCTCGGCTCCATACTCGCGACGTCGGATTCGACCCTGGCCAAGGTGGCCTGCGTGGCTCTGAGCGGAGAGCATGCGACGCGGGATGAAGCCGCCGCCGCGGTGGAAGTCACCGCGCGCGAAGAGGTGGTCAAATTGCAGAGTGGTATTGCCGTGCTGGAGGTGGTCATTACGATTGCACCGCTGTTAGGATTGCTGGGGACCGTGTCCGGGCTGGTGCGCGTGTTTGGGACTCTGGGTGATGGGGCCGCCGGCGGTGATCCAGCCCTGGTGGCCCGCGGGATCGCCGAGGCATTGAACACCACCATCGCCGGGCTTGCGGTCGCGGTCCCCACGGTAATTGCGCACAGTTACTTCACGAAAAAGATCGAGCGGTTTGCCGTCCGAATGGAAGTGCTCATGGGAATGGCGTTGGCAGTGTATTACCGGAGCGCTTTTTTCATGAATGAAACCGTTGGCGGGCCGGGAGTGCCCGGCGGTCAGGCAGCCGCGGCCGCAGCGGGTTCGAGTGCGGTGGAAGGTTGATCCGAGAACGTGACAGTTTTGAAAGAAGAGCGGTCGTGAGATTCTACACCAGGAAAAGATCCAGTCCCGTTGTGCCGATCGTTTCACTGATCGATATCCTGGCGATTTTGCTGATCTTTTTCATCGTGACGACGACCTTTAAGAAGAAGAAGACCCTCTTGAATATCGCTCTGCCGCAGTCCTCCGAGCTCCAGTCCGGGACGGAGGTGATCGAGCGGCTCACGATTTCCGTGACGCCCGATGAGCAGATTTACCTGGAAGAGACGCTGCTGACGCTGGAGGAGTTGGCGCCGGCGCTCCGGCAATTGAAACTGGAGCAACCGTCCGCGCAACTGGAGCTTAAGGCGGACGAGAGTCTTTCACTGGGATTCCTGGTCGGCGTCTGGGACGCCCTTAATCAATCGGGATTCAAGATTCAGGAAGTCCCCGCAAGGATTCTTTTGAAAGAACAGGCAGACGATCTATAGTCATAGCAAGAGGCAATATCTCCCGACCCATGGTTCGTGAAATCATCATGTACGGCGATCCGGTGCTGCGCACCAAGTGCGACCCCGTGGAAGAAGTGACGGATGAAATTCGGGCACTCGCCGACGATATGCTGGAAACCATGGTTGATGCCGATGGCATCGGGCTGGCGGCTCCTCAGGTCGGCGAACCCATTCAGCTCGCGGTTATCGACGTCAGTCTCGCCGAGGATTGCGTGAGTTATCTGCGCATCGACGGGAAGGAGAAATCGGTGAAAGATTGCATGCCATTGGTGTTCATCAATCCCCAGCTGGAGTTCGGAGACACCAAGGAAAACCAGGAAGAAGGCTGCCTGAGTTTTCCGGATGTGCGCGGGGAAGTGCGTCGTCCTTACGAAGTGGTGGCGCGGATGCAGTTATTGGACGGGAGTACAATCCGGGTGGAAACCGACGGGTTGCTGGCCCGGGTCATCCAGCACGAAACCGATCATTTGTTCGGGGTGCTGTTTATCGACCGGATGAGCGCGGCGCAAAAGCTGGGCTTGAAAAAGAAGATCAGGGAGATGCAGCAGGATTACGTCCGCTGAGCGGGCGTTAGCCAGCGGCGGGTTCGGGATTAGGCTGCGCGGTGTCCTCTGACGGAGCAGTGCCGCCGCCACGGGATGCCGGCCGGGCGGCCGTCAGAATTCGGGGGAAGCGGACTCTGGGGCCATGGGGATGTGAATCGGCGCCGGGCCCGGATGCTCCGGGGCGGCCAAGGGCCTGATTTCCAATGGTATGCGGGCACCTAGAGCCGGGGTGGGGCCCCGGTAACACTATAGTCCTGATATTTTCAAGTAATTAATATTTAAGAATCATTGACAAATTGCGAATAATTCCGGTATTCTCGCCCCCGTTCTCGAGTGATCACTCCAACCGCATCGTGCTTTCGCTGGCTTTTGGCGTCAGTCGATCTTGTCCGTATCAAAAATCATGGCTTTTTCATTTCGTAACCTTTTTAAGAAAGAGGACGGGGAGGGTTTTCATGAGAATCCGGTGCGATACGCGGGTTCAGGCCAGCCTCCCGGGGTGTCGTCTCTTGATCTCTCGCAGAATCTGCCCCCGGGAACGCTGCCTCCCCCTGGAGCAGCCCAGAGTGGGCCGGGTGCCATGCCGCCTGCGACACATGGATATCCGGGGGGGGAAATCGCCGGGGGAGCCCTTCCGCCAGGGGTGCGCCGGCCCGCCGAACTTCCGCCGATTCGCGGCGCAGCCGAAGTCCCGGGGACGGTTCCCCCCGCCGCGCCGCCGCCGGCGGCGGGACCCGTGGGTGGAAATCCGTTTGGCACTCCATTCAGCAGCGGGCCGGCGGAAGCGGGTGCTCCTTTTTCCGCGGCCTCGGCCGGACCGCCGCCTGGAGCCGCGCCCATCGATGCACAGCCTCTGCCGTTCCAGCCGGCCGAAACGAATATTCCTCCCGCGCACAATCCGGGTCTCAATCCACCGGTTTCCGATCCGATTCCGGGGTTCGCTCCCCTCGAAGCCCCCCCAGCGGCCCAGGCGCCTCCTCATGAGACGCCTCCTCATGAGACGCCTCCGTTTCCCACGGAGCCCGCACCTCAGGGCGCCGCTCCCTTCGGGCGTGTGGATGAACCATTCATGGAGCCCGCGCCAGGCCCGCAGGCACCTTTTGCCTATGAGCCCGCTGAAAGCGCGCCAGCTGCAGATCCTCCTTTTGGAAGCATCCCGCCTGTGCTTCCCGAGCCCGAGCATCCCGTCCCCGGGTTGGCCCCTTTCGCGGCTGCTGCCCCGGCTGAGCCGGTCCCCGAAGCGGGCGGATATGGAGTGTCGATACCCGGCGATGCGCCTCCCGCGCCCGCGCCCGGGCAGGAACCCTCTGGCGTGGGCGGGCCGACCCAGCTCTTCGCCGACGCCCCGGCGGCGGGCGGAGCGGAACCTTACGGACTGGGGACGCCTGCGGATCCCCCCCCGGTTGGCGGTATCGAACCCTTTGGCATGGAGGCGCCGGCCGAGCCCGTTGCGGAGGCTCCTGCGGCGAGCGGACCCGATCCTTTCGGACTGGGAACACCTGCGCCCGCTCCGGCGGAACCCCTGGCGGAAGCTCCCTCTGCAATGGCGGCTCCGGGAGAATTTATCCCCGAACCCGCGCCACCCCAGCAGCCCCTCGAATCCTGGCAGGATAGCGGCCAGGCGGCCGCGGGCGGAGAATTTCTTGAACCCGCGGTGGAACCGGAGGCACCACCGCACCCTGCCGCGGCCGCGCCGCCCGAACCCGCGCCCGAACCCGCGCCCGAACCCGCGCCCGAACCCGCGCCCCAGCCGGAGGCTCCCGCGAGTCCGCAACCGGGTGCTATCGACGACAAGATCGGTTTAAATCTGCACACCATTCTCAAAGATGTGCCTGAACACTTGTTAGGGTTTAAAGCCTCCCAAGTGCCGCGCACGATTACGATCGAGTTGCCGATCGACATGGTGAAGTCCCAACTGGCTTCCGGCAAGGTGCAGGTGACGTTGGGAGATATCATGAAGGGATGTGATCCCGCCTATCACCCGGCTTTTTCCAGAGCGCAGTTGCAGGAATTGGTGGATCTCCCCCTGCAGGAAGTGTTCCATCGTCTGCCCGAAGAGGAACTGCAAGACGCGAGCCCCGCGGCGCCGCAAGCCGAACATCCTTCACATATCGACACGCCCTTCAGTGCGCAGGCGCAGGCAGAGGCGTCCTCGCAGGCGGGACAAATTGCGCCCGGGCAGGGGGAGGCAAATATCCCCAGCCCCGGAATGGGAGCGGCCTTCGCGGGGTTGGGCGCCGCAGGTTTGGCCGGCGCTGCCGGGTTTGTAGAGGGTCCGGCAGGATCTCCGGAGAGTATGCCTGGGCCGCCCACGGCGCCACCGGCGGGGGACGAAGCGGTGTTTGCCTCTCTTTTTGATGAAGGTTCGGACCTGCCGATTTCGGAAGTTCCGGAGGAGGAACCCGAGCCTCTCGAGGCCTTGCAAGTGTCGCCGGGTCCGGAGGCATTGGCTCCCATCGCAGAAGTGCCGGCGGAGGTCCCTGAGCCGCCCACCAGTCCTCCGCCCGCCAGCACTGATGGCTTCACCAGCGCGGACCTTCTGGGTGAAATCGATTCGGGACTCCAGCCCATCGCCGATCAGACACCGGAAGTGGCTCCGGTAAACGAAATTTCCCCGCAGGTTCCCGACGAGGAGCCCGAAAGTCAGGAGACGATTCCCGAGTGGCAGGAAACCACTGAGGCCGATTCCGACCAGATCGAGACCATTGAAACCGTCGTCGAACAAGAGCGGGAGGGCGACGGCCCCGGCGGGCGGGAAAGTGAGCGGGATTCTCTGCTGGTAACCGGTCTCGGCGATGAGAATGCAGAGCCGTCCGGTCCGCCATACGAGTTCGGCGCGGAAGAAGAATCGGAAGAACCGGAGTTAAACCGCATCTTCATGACGGAAGAAGTTCTCGATCCCCAGCGGGTGGCGGAACTGACGAGCCGGATACCCGGTATCGGGGCGTGCATGATCTTGAGCAAGGACGGTGAGTCGCTGGGTGGAAATTTCCCGTCAAACGTGGAGTCGCAGAATTTTGAGTCGATGGCGCCGCGTCTTTACCAGAACATGCAGGATCTAACCAGCGATTTGGGGCTGGGGACAGCGGAGGCCTTCACGGTGCATACGGACAAGGGCACTGTCAGCTTCTTCTCAGGGGGTGATACTTGTCTCAGCGTGTTGCACTCACGCCGGGATTTTGTTCCCGGCGTGCGCGACAAGTTGATCTCGATCTCACGGGAACTCCCGCAATTAGAAACCTGAAAGCAGCGTCCTGGGGCAGGCCCTTGGTGGTGGTGCGGCAAGAATCGAGAACGCCGGCCCACCACCCGCCAATTATCCCAATTTTCAGCAGATGGCATTACTGAATCACGAAAACCGCGAAGTTGTCTTCAAAGTCGTCTATTGCGGACCCGGCTTAAGCGGTAAGACGACCAATCTGAATTACATTTATTCCTGCATTGATGCGGGCCAGAGGGGTGATCTCGTTTCCTTGTCCACATCGACAGATCGCACCATTTTCTTTGATTTTCTTCCCATCAACGCAGTCATCCTGAATGGATACAGCACGAAGTTTCAGCTCTACACTGTGCCCGGGCAGGTCATGTATAACGCCACCCGCCAGCTGGTGCTCCGCGGGGCCGACGGAATCGTTTTTGTGGCTGATTCACAAAGCGAACTGCTCGAGGAGAATGTGCGATCTTTCCAAAACATGGAGCAAAACATTGCATGGAATCATGGCGCTTTGGATCGCATTCCCATGGTGCTGCAATACAACAAACGCGACCTGCTGAACGCGGCACCCGTGCAGCATCTCGAGTACCTGTTGAATCGCCGGGCACAACGGGTAACAAGTTACGAAGCCGTGGCCTCCGAAGGGTACAATGTCTTCGCAACTTTGAACGCGATTTCCCAACTCGTCCTCCACCGCTTTTACCAGGTCATCGGGGTTGGCGAGGATCAGGAGGGATCGCGGGTCGAAGAAGCGCTGTCTCCGGTGGCACAGGCACGGACCGGGGGCGCGACGGCGATGGCCGGCTGACGCAGAAGGGCGCAACCGCGGGACCGTCGCCAAAGGAGACACGAGCGCGTGGAGGTCCGCCAAGAAAGCTTAAACCCTGCTCTCGCTTCGGGAGGGATCGAGATTTCCCGGGATTGCGCCGATGGGATGAGTGGCGTTCTTCAGGATTACCGGGACCGATCCGAATTATCTTTTTGTGCCCTTCTTGAGGAGAGCGGACTCGTGCTGAGTTGGAAGGCGACGCCGGACCAATGGCAGGTGGATGAACTGGGAGCGCTCGCCGCCGGCGCTTACGGATCGATACAGGCCTTGTCCCGCCGCGCCGGAGAGACGGGCTTTGAGGGGTGTTTTCAACACGGGAACCGTCGGAGTCTCCACCTTTATTCGGTCCCGCCAACCTTTTTGCTCCTGAGCATTTTCGACAGCGGGATCGCTCCTGGGGTAGTGCGGCTTTACGCGGGCGAAGCATCGCAACGGTTACAGCAATACCTGCGCAAGTTGACGGAACCTTCCGGCGCTCCTGAGGGGTGCCTGCGATCCGGCGACCTGTCGTGGGACGAAGTGGAGAAGCCGGTTTCCAGGTGAATATGCGGGCGCCTGGGAGCGTTAGAACAAGACATGCGGAATGGTTTGTGATTGGGAAATTTCCCTTGCAAAAACGCTTAAGCTCTGCGATTTATTAAGAGGTGTTGTGATCCAAAGCGATTGGGAAAATCGTTAGGACACCTGCGGCCGGATGATCGATCTTATCGCAAAAGGGGGACCTCTCATGTGGTTGCTGCTCGGATGCAGCATCTTGGCGCTTGCCATTGCCGCGGAGCGCTTCTTTCATTTTCATCGTGCCAAGATTGACGTGGGAGATCTTCTCCAGGGTCTATCCAACCTGATTCGAAAAAAGAATTACGCCGAGGCGCTGCATGAATGCGCGGGGACTCCCGGGCCGGTGGCCCGCGTGATTCATTCCGCGATTATCCGGCACGAGGCGCCCCGGAGCGAGTTGAAGGAGATTGCCCAGGAAGCGGGCCAACTGGAGGTGCCCCGCTTGGAGCGATACCTCGCAGTCCTGCTCACCATTGCGTATGTGGCGCCCTTGATCGGGCTACTTGGCACCATCCTCGGGCTGGTGCAAACCTTCGTGCAAGTGAACGCGGGAAACGGCTTCGCCACGACCGTGGAACTCTCCAAAGGTGTCTATGAAAGCCTGATCACTTCGGCATCGGGACTCGTCGTGGCGATTCCAACCTTCATTCTGTATTCTTATCTTGCGGCTTACGCGCGCACTCTCATGCATGACATGGAGAGGGGCGGCATCGAAGTCGTCAATCTTCTCGTGGACAACCGCAGGGGCGGCGATCGAGAGATCATCGAATTCGCTTCTGGGGACGTCGAGGATAAAGCGGCGGCCGATTCCCCGGAAGCGACCGGCGGCTGAGCGCGCATCCGATGAAACTGGAAAGCAACCTAAGGCATCACATTGCCGTGTTGCATACTGCGCCGATCCTGGACGTGGTATTGCTATTGCTGATTTTCTTCCTGATGAGTTCCCGGCTCGTGATTCAGTCGGGTGTCACTGTGGACCTGCCGTTCTCTTCGTGGAGCCTTCCGCCGGTGGAGGAATCCCATGTCATCACGGTAACCGCGGGGCCCGCACCCCAGGTATATCTCAATGCGGATCGTATTGATTTTGAGCGACTTACAGCTGAGCTCGAGAAGGGAGAAGGGGGCCGGAGACACGTTATCCTCAAGGCCGACCGGCTGGCTCCCTATGGATTGGTCATGGAAATCAGCGACTTGGTGTTAGCTGAGGGCTATGAACTGTCGCATGCTGCGTCCGCGCAACGGACCTCTCCGTGAAGACGTCTCCCGCTACTCTTGACTCCAATTCAACCGGGGATCCCCCTCCGCTGACCTTCGACTGGAAGGTCAAGCGAATGGTCCACTGGAAACTGGCGCTGTTCCTCTTTTTCTCGTTCGTCCTGCACGCGTTCTGCTTTTACCTGTTTCAAGTCGTTTACCCGCCGTCGGAGCGATTCACACCGAATCCCGCGCGGATTACTTATCTTTCCGCCGGCAACTCCAGTAGCCGCGGACAATTGACGGCGCTCGAGGATCGAGTCGTGTATTTTGATTCGAGCGGAATTGATTCCGCAGCACGGACTCGCATTGAGGATTACACGGTCGAGTTCAAACCTTCCTTTGCAGGCTTTGCGCCCAATTTGCGGGGATTGCCTGAGAGAGGAATCGACTCGCCCCTACCGGCGACAATCAATTTCCAGAGGACAGATCTTCCCGCGCCATCCTCCCCGCCTCCGGCGGAGAGGCTCTCCACCCGGGATATCGCCGGAGGCGCGGGGGAGACGGGTGCAGATCCTCGGATGTTCTTGGAAGGGAAGCTGGAAGGACGTTCCGCCCTGGCCGCAGGCGACTGGGAGTGGGCCTTGGAGGCGAAGGCGGGGTTGGAGGGACGCCACGCAATTCTCATGCTGGCAATTGACGAAGAAGGCGCGGTGCAGCATGCACTGATCCACCGGGGGATCGAATCCGGTATGGATGCGAAGATCCTGACCACCGTGCGCGGCTTGCGCTTCGAGGCCGCGCCTGGCGGCGGCCTGAGTTGGGGGATGGTTCGCCTGGAATGGTGACGCGGATGGGAACCGGAAAAATTGGAGATGGCCTGGTGGCTCTCAGCCTGCTATCTAGGGCGTCTTCAAAACTTCTCGGGAGCACGGATTTGGAGGAAGCGCTGAATTTTTGGCCGGGAGGGTGACAACAGACTCATGATTCGCGTCTCGCTGACCCAGATCATCCTCGCTTACCTGATCCTGATTCTGACGGTTCTCTTCGGGATCTGGATCGGGATGGATTACCTGAGAAAGAGGCGGGCCCGCACCGCAAGGAAGCACAAGATTCATTGTTCAATTTGCGGCGTTATTTACGAAGATACCTCGGACAACCCCCTCCCCCAGTGTCCCAACTGTCAAAGCGTGAACGAGAGGATGAAAATTCAGGACATCTAGGCCCGGGCCTCGCGGGGAAAGAATTTTCAATTGGTTCCTTGAGAATAGGCCCGCAGAACTGATATTCCCGTGGCGCCGCCATTGAAGGCGCAGAACACCAGAGCATGGATCGAAGAGTAGTTGTCACCGGTATGGGCGTGATTTCTCCCCTGGGGAACACGGTGGGGAGTTTTTGGTCCAATCTATTGTCCGGCAAGAGCGGCATCCGGCTGATCGAAAGTTTCGATACGAGCGATTACGATTGCAAGATTGGCGGCGAAGTCACGGATTTTAATCCGAAGGAGCATTTTAAGAATCCCAAAGACGTTCGTCGATCGGATCGGTATACGCAGCTCGCCATGGCGGCGGGCAAGATGGCTTTTGAGGATTCCGGAGTCGAGGTGGACAAGCTCGATCCGACAGTCTTTGGCGTGATGTTTGGCAGCGGAATCGGCGGTCTGCAAACTCTGGAGAATCAGCACAGCGTGTTGATCGATCGCGGGCCGGGCCGGGTCTCGCCTTTCGTTATTCCCATGATGATCGCGAACATTGCCAGTGGGATGATTGCGATGGAATTCGGTTTGCTGGGGCCTAACATGAGTATCGTGACGGCGTGCGCCACGGCGAATCACAATATCGGTGAGGCCTGGCGGATGATTAAATTTGGCGATGCGGACGTCTTTCTTGCCGGCGGGGCGGAAGCCTCGATTTTGCCGTTGGGTTTATCCGGATTTGGCAATATGAAGGCTTTGAGCATGCGCAATGACGCACCCGAGAAAGCGTCCCGTCCCTTCGACCGCGACCGGGACGGATTCGTGATCGGAGAAGGGGCCGGCGCGGTGGTGATCGAGGAACTCGAGCACGCCCGCAAGCGGGGCGCCCGCATCTACTGTGAGCTGACGGGATACGGCGTCTCGGCGGACGCGTATCACTTGACTTCACCGCATCCCGAGGGTCTGGGAGCCAGCCGCTGCATGGAAATGGCGCTCCGACACGCCGAAGCCAATCCTGCGGAAATCGACTATGTCAATGCCCATGGGACTTCGACGGGACTGGGTGATGTCTGCGAAACCAAGGCCATCAAGCGCACTTTTGGAGAGCACGCCCGCAACGGCCTCCTCGTCAGCTCCACCAAATCGATGACGGGACACCTTCTGGGGGCGGCGGGAGGCGTGGAGCTCGCCGCTTGTGTCCTCGCGTTACGCGACGGCAAGGTGCCGCCCACCATTAATCTGGACAATCCCGATCCGGAGTGTGATCTGGATTACGTGGCGCACACTGCGCGCGAAGCCGGGGTGAAGACGGCCATGAGCAATTCCTTCGGGTTTGGGGGTCACAACGCTTCGCTTGTGGTCACCCGCTTCGAAGGGTAAGTTTGCCTTTTGATGAAATTTACCACCGTGATCTTGATGCTCGTGGGCGGCGTGCTGGCGACCCTGGATGCGGTCTCCCGGGACCGCTGTCCCTCCGCGCCTTGTTTGCGGACCGGTGCTCCGGGGCCGGGCATCCCCCTGGAGGTCGCGCGCGAGGCCCGGGGGCATCAGGAACCACCGGGCGCTGAAACACCGGCCCGGTCCGGCAGGTGAAGTATGCGAAGGAGTTCCGCAGTGGCCGGCGCGTGAAATGGGATCTCAGGAATTTCGGGGTCGTTGCTGATTTCGCCGAGGTGGTTGAGGCCGCCTTCTTTGAGAAGACCCTCCCAAGGGACAATGAAACGCTCTTTGATCTCGTCGAAGACGGTTGTCTCGTGCCGATGGACGCGAAACCACGCTTCCACGAAGGGGCCCGTGAGCCATGAGGAAAGCGGGACCGGCGCGCCTTCCTCCGGCCGATACATACGCAATCCCCGGGGGGTCCAGAGCACGTCCTCTACCAGTTCCACCAGCAAACTCGCCCGGGCTTCGTCGAGGAGTCCCCGGGGCAAGCCGCCCACGGCCAGGATCTGTCGTGCCCGGATCGTCGTCCCGCTCGTTTCCTGGTCAGCGGGGAACTCGTCATAGAGGTAACCACCTTCCTCAAACCAGAAACGATTAATGAAGGAATCGGTGGCATCCTCGAATTGAGCGCGGCGCGCCGGGTCACTGCGGCCGGCGATCCAGAGTGCGTTCAACCAAAGCGCCTGGGTGGCGACGTTGAAAAGTCGCGGCGAGGCGGCGTCGCGCGAGGTGAAGGCGGGGTAACGGCGGAGCAGGCCTTCGTCATCGACGACCATTCCGTAAGTGTTGCCCCGCTCCAGTTCCTCGATGATACCTGAGATATTGGAGTCCAGTGATTCTGCGACGGCAGGCGGAATCTCGCGTTCCTGTCTGCGGCAGGCGCGAATGAAATCGTATGCCCCGACCACATACCAGAGGCTGGCATCGGGGGAGTCGTAATTCCCGATTTCACCGGAGGCAAACTCGCTGAAGACCGAGGGGAGCAGTCCTCCGCAGAAATCGTTCTGCAACCCCATCAAGACTTGTTCCGCCACTCCGAGACGGCCGGGACTGAGGCAGATCCCGCGCAAGCCAATCAGGGCGTCGGTGAGGCGCTGGCTCCCCAGTGGGTAACTGGCCATGACGTGGAGGCTGTCGTCCCTTTTCCGCGTCACCAGGTAACTGTCGGCGGCGAGTTCCAGGGGATTGCGGAAGAGTCTGCGCCGGGTGGTTTCGGCTTTGCGTAAAGTTTGCACCGTTGTCCGAGGATCGCTGATGGGGAGATTATTTGCCTGAAAGCTCCCATCAACGCCGATGGCGAGGTGCGCACGGCCCCGGGATAAATCCCAGACGAACTCGCCGGGAATCGCTAGATCCTCGCGGGCGGGGCCGTTGGGTGTCATATCCTGCTGATAAGTAAAGGCGATGCGCCAATCCGGTGCGTACGCGAATTCACCGTCGCAGAGCATCGCGAGGGCGGGGACGTCGTCGTAAGGCTCCCACACGAAGAGCCGCTGCCGGATTTCGGGTTGGAAGCGGTAATGGGAAGTGGATTTCTGCAGTTGATCGATACGCCGTCCGGAAAGGAGCGGGCGGACGTGGAGCCGGACGCCGGCCCGCGGCGTGTGGAGTTTCCATGATGCGACCGCGAGGGGGGAGCCGTGGCGCATGAAAAACTCGTGTTCGATGCTCAATCCGTTCCCGGTCTGGTATTGCCATTGCGGCCAGGGCCGGCTGCGAAAAGCGCGGATGTGATCGCGCCCGTCCGGGTTGATTTTTCCGCTGGAACCAAAGCGGTGGCTGGTGAGCGGGTATTCCTCGCCGTCCTCCGTGGTGAGCCGGACTTCGAGCCCATTAAGCAGGAGGTAGCGCTCCAGGGGCGGGTTTTTCGCGGCCGTGAAGAGGGACTGGGAGCGGTGGCCGCAGACCCCTGACACGCTGCCGCAGGCATATCCCCCGAGGCCATCGGTTTCCAGCCAGAGAGACTCAAGATCGACGGGTGTCGCGCTGCGTGGCGTCCCTGAGCCGTTGGGCTCCATGATTCCGGAAAAGTCCCGACCGGCGACTTCAGTATTGGATGATGGCATGTATCGGCACTGCGGGATCGAGTTTCTCGCGTCCCTTGAGAAAGGTCAGTTCAATGAGAAAGCTTACCGCAATGAGGTTTCCTCCCAGTTTTTCAATCAACTCCACGGCCGCTCCCGCGGTGCCTCCGGTGGCCAGTAAATCATCGACAAGAAAAAGTTTTTCGCCCGGGGCGAATGCGTCACGGTGGACTTCGATGGTAGCATCTCCGTATTCGAGGCTGTAAGCGCAGCTCTCGGTCTGATGCGGGAGCTTGCCTTTTTTGCGCATCGGGATAAAGCCGGCATTAAGCCGATCCGCAACGGCGGCGCCAAAGATGAAACCGCGGGCGTCAATGCCCACGATCTTGTCAACCTGTGCGGAATCGACGCTTTCGACGAGTTGATCCAACGCCAGACTGAAGAGGGCTCGGTCAGCCAGGATGGGAGTGATGTCCTTGAAAATGATCCCCGGTTTGGGAAAGTCGGGGACATCGCGGACTGCGCTGCGAAGCCGCTCTTGATCGGACATATTTGCAGCAAATCCTAGGGGGCCCGGCCGCACAGGTCAATTCCGAACCCGGCCACGGGCCGTGCGCCATGGAAAAAGGCGCCTCCGGCCCTCTGCCGCCGGGGCGATCACGGCCTGGCGGTGTTTGCATTCGCACCCTGCTTCTCTTACTTTCCGTCGATGACGGTGACCGGGCGGTCGCGCCGGCAGGGAATTCAAACTCCGGCCGGCAGTCTGGAAAGCCCGATATCCGTTCAAATTTTTAGATACGATGGACCGCACACTGTTATTTCTTTCGACCCTGTGTTTCTTCGGGGGATTCTGTTACGCGGTTTACGCGCTGGGGGCAAAGAGACACCGGTCCTCCTGGGTGAACCTCGCCGTGATGGGGGTGGGGTTCGTGCTGCAAAGTGTTTTCCTCTATCATCTCGGGCAGTTTCGCGGGCGTTGTCCGATTACGGATGTCGTCGACATTTTTATCTTTTTGAGTTGGTCGATGATGCTGCTCTATTTCCTGTTGGGACCCCCCTTCCGGGTTTCCTTGCTGGGAATGTTCACGGCACCGCTGGTTTTTGTATTTCAGAGCGTGGCCCTGTTACTTCCGATCGAGGGAGGTGGCGCGACGGGACCTATTGATCCATGGCTTGAAATGCACGCTTCGGTATCCCTGGTGGCTTACGGAGCCTTCGCCCTGGCATTTGTCGCGGGCGTGATGTACCTGGTCCAGGATCGGCAACTGAAAAAGCACCACCTCAAAACACTCTTCTATAATCTGCCCCCGATCAATCTGCTGGGAAAATCCATCTTCCGCTTGCTGGCCATCGGGTTTCTCCTTCTCTCGGCGGGGATCGCGTCCGCTTTCGCGATGAAGGAGTCGCCGAGCGCAGGACACCTGGTCATGACTCTCGCGGTGTGGGCTATTTACGGCCTCATCGTCCTCTTCCAGGTATGGCGCGGCCTGGGATCCAGAAGAATGGCGGTTAACGCGATCTGGGCGTTTTTTCTCCCCCTGGTCACGCTTTGGGTCCTCTCCCGCCACTGAGCGGTTCCCTCAATTCTCATCATGAGCATTTTCTGTCTTGGCTTGAATCACAAGAGCGCCCCGGTGGAAATCCGGGAGCGTTTTGTGATTCCGGAGAAGAAGCTTTCCGCGGCGCTCCAGGAAGTCCGCGCGCTTCCGGGCGTGCACGAAGCCGTAATCCTGTCCACCTGCAATCGCATGGAGATATATGCGGTGACTGAAAACCGAAAAGACGGCGTGCGTCTTCTTCGCGATTATCTGCAGAGTCACTTTCAGTTGAGCTCCCGGGAACGGGAGTTGTTTTATCTGCATGAAGAGCTTGAGGTGGCGCGCCATCTTTTTCGCGTCGCCAGCGGGCTTGACTCCATGGTGCTCGGGGAGACCGAGGTTTTCGGCCAGGTAAAAAAAGCGTATCACGCGGCGCATTCCGAGCGCACCACCGCCCGCAATCTGAATAAACTCTTTCAGTGGTCCTTTCGGGTGGGAAAAACGGTGCGCTCAGGCACCCATATCACCAAGGGATCGACGTCGGTGGGATCCGTGGCGGTGGACTTGGCCGAGAAAATTTTCGGAGACCTCCGCCATTGCCAGGTCATGATCATCGGCGCGGGAGAGATGAGCCGCCGGACCGCCAAGAGCCTGCTTTCACGGGGCGCCAGCAGTATTTTCGTGTCGAACCGTTCCCATGACCGGGCCGTGGAGCTGGCCAGGGAAATGGATGGAGTGGCGATTCGCTTTGACGACTGGGTGCAGGCGATCCCCGAGGTGGACATCATGATCACCTCCACAGCCGCGCCGCATACTTTTATTCATGTCGACAAGATCGAGGAAGCCATGCGCCTGCGACGGGGGCGGCCCTTGTTCGTAATTGATATCGCGGTGCCGCGCGACGTGGATCCGGATATCAACGACATCGACAGCGTGTATCTTTATGATATCGATGCCCTGGAGACCATTGCCGCGGAGGGCCGCCGCAAGCGAGAGAAACAGATTCACTTGTGCGAGGGCTTGATCGAGGAGCAACTGGAGGACTGGGATTTTGCTGCGGGGACGGGGACCGGGGATTCACAGAAAGACGATCCCGGGGAGGAGGAAAAGGATTTGCGCGACCTTTCGCCCGCCCATGACTGATACCGGAGACCAACGGCCGGGGGCCTTGATCCTGGGGACCCGGGGAAGCGATCTGGCGCTGGCCCAGGCTTCCATGGTGCAGGCGGCTTTGGAAGGCGCGGCGTCTTCGGTGGGCCGCGTGGCGCGGAAAATCATCAAGACCACCGGGGACCAGCGCCAGGACCTGCCGCTGCGGGACTTCAGTAAGCCGGTGGAGGGTGGTCCGCCGCTGCTGGATAAGGGTATTTTCACCAAGGAACTTGAAGTGGCGCTCACGGAGGGAAGGATTGACGCCGCAGTGCACAGTTTGAAAGACGTGCCCAGCGTCCTTGAAGCGGGTTTTGAAATCGCGGGTGTCCTGCCGCGCGCGGCGGTGGAGGACGTGCTGATCTCCTGTGACGCTCTCCGGCTGGAGACGCTCGGCCCCGGCGTTAAAGTGGGGACGGGAAGCGTCCGGCGCCAGCGGTTGCTGGCGCAGCTTCGGCCGGGGACAGCGGTGGCGGAGATACGGGGCAACGTCCCCACGCGATTGCGCAAGCTGGTCAAGGAGCCGGAGTTGGATGCCATTGTGCTGGCGCGCGCCGGTCTTGAACGCCTTGGTTGCCGGCTGGATGGAACCGGAATTTTCGACTTCCAGGGAGAAAAGTTTCACTTCGAAATCCTGGACCCTTCGCTTTTTCTGCCCGCGGCCTGCCAAGGCGTCGTTGCCATGGAAATTCGAGCCGGCGATACGGAGACCGCCCGAGCCATCGATGACATCAACCACTCGCCGACTTTCCGCCAGGCCAGGGCGGAGCGGGAGTTTCTGCGCCTGCTTCAAGCGGGTTGTCAGACTCCGGTGGGTGTGCATAGTTGGCTCAGCGAGGCAGGTGACCGTCTCTCCATGGAGGCGGTCGTGTTCGACGAGACCGATCCGCAGGCGCCGCCCCGTCAAAGCGGGGCGGAGGGCGAGGCAGGGCGGCCCGAAGAGACGGCCCGCGAATTGATGCAGAATTTGAAGGAAACCGAATGAGCAAAGATCCGGAATCATCCCAACCCGGGACGTGTTACCTGGTGGGCGCCGGTCCCGGTGATCCGGGCCTGATGACCTTGCGCGCCAAGGAGTGCATCGAACTGGCGGACGTCATCATTTACGATTACCTGGTGAACCCGCGATTCCTGGCTTGGGCGTCTCCCGGGGCGGAGTTGCTTTACGTGGGGAAGAAAGCCAAGGCACACAGCGTGCCCCAGGCGGGGATCAATGCCTTGCTCGTTGAGAAAGCGCTGGAGGGGAAATCAGTGGTCCGGCTCAAGGGCGGCGATCCCATGATCTTCGGACGAGGCGGCGAAGAGGCCCAGGAATTGAAAGAGGCCGGAGTGCCCTTCGAAGTGGTGCCAGGGATCAGTTCCGCGATTGCCGGCCCGGCTTATGCCGGGATTCCGGTGACGCACCGCAAGTTCAATTCGCAGCTGACGATCGTTACCGGCCATGAAGACCCGACCAAGGAAGAGATCTCGATCGATTATGCCAAGCTTGCCGAGACCGACGGCACGGTGGTGATGTTGATGGGAGTCGGGCGTATCGAAGAAATAACCAAGGCTTTCATGGATCACGGCGCGGATCCCGCCAAGCCGGTGGCGCTGATCCGCTGGGCGACGACGGGGCGGCAAGAGACGCTGGAAGGGGAACTGAAGAATATTGCGGCGCGGGTAAAGGACAAGAAATTCAAGGCCCCGGCGGTGGCCGTCTTCGGCGAGGTGGTGCGCTTGCGAAAGGAATTAAACTGGTTTGAGGAGAAGCCTCTTTTCGGTAAGCGCGTGGTGGTGACGCGCACCCGCAAGCAGGCGGGTATTTTAAGTGAGCAACTGCGCCGGCTGGGGGCGGATGTTTTCGAGTTGCCTACCATCCGCATCGAGCCGCCGGAAAACCTCAAGGAATTCGCGGAGCTGGTCCAGGATGCGCATACCTACGACTGGTTAATTTTTACGAGTCCCAACGGGGTGGAAGCCTTCTTCGAGATTTTTTACAAGCTCTACAGCGATGCGCGCGAGATCGGCGGCGTGCGCATCGCAGCGATGGGGCCGGGCACGGCCCAGAAAATCCGGGAATACCGGATGGCGGTCGACTTGATGCCGAAGACCTTCGTGGCAGAAGGCTTGATCGAGGCTTTTGATGAAGAAGTCGGGACCCTGGATAATTTGAAGATGCTCTGGGTGCGGGCGGAATCGGCGAGAAAGGTGATTTCGAAAGCGCTGCATAAGAAGATGGTGATTCTCGACGAGGCCATTGCGTATCGCACGGTGGCGGAGACCGAGGATATCAGCGGGGGGATCGCGCGCTTTCAGGAGGAGGGCGGGGATGTGATCACCTTTACGAGTTCCTCCACGGTGGAATCTTTTTTGAAGCTCGGCTTGCCGCTGCCGGAGAATTTGAAGATCGCCAGTATCGGTCCGATCACCTCGAAGACGCTGCAGTCAAATGGTCTTTACGTGGACATCGAGGCTGCGCAGCACGATATCCCGGGACTGGTCCGGGCAGTGGAGGGGTTTTTCGAGGGCGAGGGAGCGGCCGATGGCCGGGTGAACCGGTGAGGGTTAAGCGGTGTTCGTGAGGCGGGGAGAGTGGAGTGAGGCCGGAGGGCGAATATGGAGCGCGGTGGCTGGACACCGCTTTGGATCGACCAACTCTCAGCCCTGATCACCTCCAAAGCGCCGTCAAGCCGGCGCACTCCAAAGGCGACTTCATCGAGCGGGCTTCGGACACAAAAAAAGCGCCCCGGGTGAGGGGGCGCTTCGAGAATCTCAATCTTCTGACGGCGCTTTCGCATTCCGCCTAGAGCGTGAAGCGGAATTTGTGGCGGCCGCGTCTCTTGGCGGTGGCACGGGCCTTGCGCTTGGTGCGTTGCGTGGGCGTTTCGAAAGAACGGAGGCGGCGCACTTCCTCGAGGATCCCTTCAGATTCGAGTTTATTCTTGAGGCGCTTGAGGGCCCTGTCGACGGGCTCGCCTTTCTTCACTTGGACTTCGGTCATACGGTCGTTGTTGATTTGGTCGATTGCTGGTATTTACCTGCCGTCCTCCATGGGGACGGGGCCGTAATCTAGGCGTCCGCAGTGGCTGCGTCAACCCCCGATGGCGGGAATTTGTCCGGGTGATTCCCGGAATTTCGGGCCGAGGGCGAAGGGGATCAAGGGGTGCCCGCGGGATTGACGGCGGCTTGCTCGGCGTCGAGGATCTCGCGCCGAAGGTTCTTTTTGCGGGTGCGCACCCACCAGAGGACGATGGGTGAGGCCACGAAAATCGATGAATAGGTCCCGATGAAGACGCCGACGATGATGGTGAAGGCGAAGTTGTTGAGGGCCGGCCCGCCGAAGAAATAGAGGCTTCCCACGGTGATGAGCGTAGTCAAGCTGGTGAGCAGGGTCCGGCCCAGGGTGGCATTGATGCAGAGGTTCATGACATCGGCGACCTCCCCGCGCTTGCTGCGCAGGCCCTCGCGGACGCGGTCGAAGACCACGATGGTGTCGTTGATGGAATAACCGGCGATGGTGAGGAAGGCGCCCACCAGGATCAGGGAGAGTTCTCGTCCACTGAGGACGACGATGCCGAGGGCGATGGAGATATCATGCAGGAGGGCCACAATAGCGCCGAGGGCGAAGGAGAATTCGAATCGGACGGTTACATAGAGGAAGATGCCGACGATGCCGAAGCCGAGGGCGAGGAGGGAGGACTTGGCCATTTCACGGCCGATGACGGGACCGACGCGTTCGCTGGTGGCGTCCTTGAAATCCTGCCCGAGATCTTTGCGGATTTCCTCCAGGATTTGATCGCCGGTTTCGAACTCGCTGCGCACGATGATGAATTCGCCTTCCCCGGCGGCCTGGAGGGTCTGGACGACGGGCTGTTGCTCCAGTCCCATGTCACTGATGGCATTGAGGACATCGTCCTCGGTGACTTCCGAAGTGGCTTTCACGGTGAGCAGATCGCCCCCGCGGAAATCGACACCGAGGGTATCCTGTTTTTTCACTCCGAAGATAACCAGGGTCATGGCGACGAGCAGGCAGGAGAGGACGAAACAGGCACGGCGTTTCCCCAGGAAATCGATGCGCCGTTCCGGGATGATATTGAGAAGGCTGAGTTTTTTGAGCACTCCCGATTCCGTGGCCCAGCCGAAGCAAACCCTGGTGACGACCAGGGCGGAAAAGAGTGATGCCAGGATACCGATAGTGAGGGTAACCGCGAATCCTTTCACCGTGCCGCTGGCGACATTGAAGAGAATGATCGCGGTGATGAGGGTGGTGATGTTGGCGTCGAAGATGGCGGAGAACGCTTTCGCGTATGCGGCGTCGATGGCGGTGGGGAGTGACTTCCCTGCCTTCATCTCTTCACGGAGTCGCTCATAAATGAGGACGTTGGCATCGATCGCGATGCCGATGGTGAGGATGATCCCGGCGATGCCCGGCAAGGTCAGGGTGAAGCCGAACATGGCCATGGCGCCGAAGAGGAGAATGATGTTTACGGTCAGGCCGACCAGGGCGACGATGCCCGCGAATTTGTAGTAGATGAGGACGAAGAGCAGGGTGACGGCGAGGCCGGAGAGACCCGCGGCGACGCCCTGCTTGATGGTGCTCTCTCCCATGGTGGGCGAGACCTCGTATTTCTGGATGATCTTGACGGGGTTCTCGAGGGGGTTCTCCAGGGCGCTGGCGAGACTGCGGGCTTCATCCACTGTGAAGCGGCCTGAGATTTGGGCGCTGCCCCCGTATATCGCTTCATTGAGGTTGGGCGCGGAGAGCACTTCACCGTCCATGATGATGGCGAGGCGCCGGCCCACGTTGGCCGCGGTGAGATCGCCGAATTTTCCGGCGCCTTCGGAATCGAAGTTGAGGATAATCATCCAACCGGTGGGAGCAAGCTGGGCGAAGGCGCGTTTCACGTACTTCCCTTCGAGATCAGGGCGCACTTTGACCAGGAGTCGCTCGCCCTCCTCGCTGCCGATGTTATCCCGGACGGTCCAACCGGGTTCGATGTGGTTGCCGGAATCGATCTGGGGGACGAGGACGGCGCTCTGCTGATGCACCAGGGCAAAATCGAGTTTGGCGGTGGTTTCAATGGTCTTCTTGACCTTGTCCACTTCTTCCTCCGTGATCCCCGGCATCTGGATGAGGATGCGGTCTTCGCCCTGGGGGGCGATGAGCAGGTCGACGGTGCCTTCCGGGTTGAGGCGCTTCTCGATGACGCCGATGGCCTGCTGCTGGGCGTCGGATGTGATTTCCCTTTCGCTGCCGGGCGCTGTCTGAAGTGCGATGACAAAGGAGCTGCCACCCTGGAGGTCGATGCCTTTCTGAATTTTTTCGCCAGGGGGATTGACCGCCCAGAGGCAGAACGCGGTCAGGGCAAAGGCGAGGAAGGTGCCAATGCCGCGTTTTTTCCTGGCGGAGTCGGTTCCAAAGTACCAGAGGAAGAGCGCGAAGATGCCGAGTCCGATTAAGAAGATGATGAGAGGATTATCCATGGTGGGTTCTGGCGGGGCGTGTGGCGCCGGGAAGAAGCGCGTCAGAGAAAGAGAACAAGCACAGGCCGGTCAAGCTTCGGCTTCAGCCTCGTTTCCAGCGGGCGATTCGGAGCCGGGTTTCTCTTTCTTGATGACGGTGGCGACACTGGATTTTTCAAATTCGATTTTGACGTTATCGGCGACCTTGAGGGTGACGGTGCGATCCTTGAGGTTGGTGACGAGTCCGTGGATGCCACCGAGGGTGATCACGCTATCCCCGCTCTTCATGGAATCAACCTGGGCCTGGAGTTCTTTCTGCTTCTTTTTCTGCGGTCGGATCGTCAGGAAGTACATCATGATCAGCATGAGGATCAGGATGGGCATGAACCCGAATCCTCCGGGAGCAGGGGCCTCGGGGGCGCCGCCGCCCCCCTGCGCGAGGATGGCGGTGGTCTGGTGAAGCATGTCGAAGTTCATGTAACTTGTTGTTTTTCTAGGTATCGGGAGATGAAAGCGGCCTTGAACTCCGCAAAAGTGCCGTTCTCGATAGCACATCTGGCGGAGTTCATCAAGTTGAGATAAAAATGGAGATTGTGCAACGTCACGAGCCTTAAACCCAGGATTTCGCCCGATTTAAGGAGGTGGCGGATATAGGCCCGGCTGAATCCCCGGCAGGATGGAGCGGTGTCTTCACTGAGGGGGCTGCTGTCGTTCTCGAAGCGGTTGTTGCGCAGATTGAGAGGGCCGTCAGCGGTGTAAGCGGTGCCGTTGCGCGCCACGCGGGTGGGAAGGACGCAATCGAACATGTCGATGCCCCGCGCGATCATCTCCAGCAGCTGCGGCGGGGTCCCCAGGCCCATGGCGTAACGGGGTCGGTCTTCCGGCAGCGCCGGCACGGAATGCTCCACGGCGCGAATCATTTCTTCCTCCGGTTCGCCGACACTGAGTCCGCCGACCGCATATCCGTCGAAGCCCATTTCGACGAGTGCGCGGGCGCTCTTTTGACGAAGGTCAGGATACACAGAGCCTTGGATGATCCCGAAGTGATGCTGGCCATCGGGCCGATGCGCATCGATCCAGTTGCGGCAGCGTGCCGCCCAGCGCAGGGTGAGGTCGAGACTCCGCGAAGCGTATTCGCGGGCGCAGGGATAATGCGGGCATTCGTCGAAGAGCATGGCGATGTCCGAGCCGAGTCCGGCCTGGATTTCCATGGCGGTTTCCGGCCCGATGAACATCGCCGAGCCATCGAGGTGACTTTGGAAGTGCACGCCCTCTTCGGTGATCTGTCTCAGTTTCGCGAGAGAGAAGACCTGGTATCCGCCGCTGTCGGTCAGGATGGGCCGCTGCCAGTTCATGAAACGATGGAGGCCGCCCTGGTCACGCACGATCTCGACTCCCGGCCGGATGAAGAGGTGGTAAGTGTTT
Organism: Verrucomicrobiales bacterium; assembly: GCA_024638765.1. Lineage (GTDB taxonomy): Bacteria > Verrucomicrobiota > Verrucomicrobiia > Verrucomicrobiales > DEV007 > JAHEJT01. The sequence goes on along the minus strand of JAHEJT010000018.1, from coordinate 12,068 downwards.
CCCAGGATGATCTGCGTGTCGAGCGACTCGAGTTCGTCCGGGTGCACGGATTTTACCGAGCCCTGGGTGCCCACGGGCATAAAGACGGGAGTTTCCACGACGCCATGGCGGGTGGTGAGTCTGCCGCGGCGGGCGAGGGTGCTTCCGTCAGTTGCGAGGAGTTGGAACATGGGAGTGTTCGGTGTTCAGGTTTCAGTGTTCGGTGTTCGGTGCCTGGAAGCCGTCTTACTCCTCGAGTCCCCTGCAGCCTGAACACTGAACACTGGTACATGAAACCTAAAATCGCCACCCTCCGGCCTCGGCGACGCGTGCCTTTTGTTCCAAGTCTTTGAGCTGACGGTCGAATTCCTTTTTGGAAGTGCCGTCGGGAAGATCGGCGGGCATGGTGTAAATGCGGGCGAACCCCTTGCGGACGAGGATTTCAGAAAGGTATTCGGTTTTGCCCGGCGCCGTTTCCACGAGCACAAAGCCGTGATATCGATAACTTTTCATGACTTTCTCCCACCGGGTGAGCACGACGAAGGGATGTTTTTCCAGTAAATCCATCGTGAATTTTTTGGATTCGTCGCCGATCTCGACCGCCTGGTCGCGCGTGATGCCGAAATATCTCGCTTGGTAATCGACGCGCTCCGGATAGCGCAGCGACGTCTCCGGGGTATCGACGAAGTAAAGCCGGAAGGTGTGTTCCTTGCCCTTGTGAATGACGCGGAAGCTGTCGCCGTCATTGCCGCCGTTGTGGATGAGGCGGCAGCCTTCGAGGGCTTCGAATTCGCTGTTGGCGATCGGAGGGAGGGGAGCGGAGGGGGCCGGTGAAGGAGGGCCGCCGCCGTCGTTGCGGCCGAAGTAATACCCTGCCAGGACCACGAGGATGCCGGCTGCGTAGGTGAGGACGCGGTTTTTTCGGCTTCGGGCTCGTTTGCTCATGGGGCAAGAGACTAAAACACGGATTGTGCGGAAGGCACGGCCGGATGTAGAATTCTTTTAACCCGTAAGGGGATGTGCCGTAAGGGGATGTGTACGATGGCGGAAGAAACGGATTGGGAAGATCAATACCGGCGAGGTGAAACCCCCTGGGATAAGGGCGGCCCTTCGCCGGGCCTGGTCCGCTACCTGGAGGAAAACCCGGTGCGAGGGCGGGTGCTGGTGCCAGGGTGTGGATTGGGTCATGATGTGCGCGCGCTGGCGCAGGCAGGGGCGGAGGTGATGGGATTGGACGTCGCACCCCTCGCGGTGCAAAGGGCGCGTGCCTGTGAGGTGGTGGGAGGCGAGAGCTATCGGCTGGGGAATTTTTTTGCAGTGGAAGACGATCTGCGGGGTGCGTTTGACTGGGTCTGGGAGCACACCTGTTTCTGCGCCATCGATCCCGGGCGCCGTCCGGCATATGTGGCTTCGGTATTACAGGTTCTTAAAGAGAGAGGGCGTCTCCTCGGGGTGTTTTATTTGGATCCCTACGACGAAGAACATCAGCCGGGGGTGGGCCCGCCCCACGGGTGCACGATGGAAGAGATTGAAGAGTTATTTGGAAATGACTTCCTGATTGAGGAATCGTGGACCCCGGGTGCGGCATACGAGGGCCGGGAGGAAAGGGAGCGGATGCTGCTGCTGGCGCGAAAATAACCGGGCAGCTGTCTTGTGTCGTGCTTACTTGATACCGAGCACCGATTCGATCCGCGATTTCAGTTCCGCGAGGAGCCGCGGGTCGGCGATTTTCCGGCCCATGAGATCGCTGAGGTAAAAGCTGTCGATGGCGGCTCCTTTCTCGGTGTTGATGCGGGAGGCCACGGTTTCGATTCCCAGGTCGCCGATGGTCGAGAAGAGATCGTAAAGCAGTCCGATGCGGTCGAGGGTCTGAATCTCAAGGAAGGTGTATTCCGGGCTCTGCTCGTTGGAAACGTAGACGCGTTTCGGGAAAACTTCGTCGACCGCTTCGTCGAATTCGGATTTTTGTTTTGATTTTTCGATGACCTCGCGAAAGTCCGTGGTGTGGGCGGAGAAGGCTTTCTTGATGATCTCATTGACGGCGTGAATATCGGTCTTTGAGGTGACGGGTTCGAAGTTGGTGTTGCAGACCCGGAAGATATCGAGGACGAGATCGTCACGCCGGGTGAAGATGTCGGCGCTGAGAATGTTGATGTTTCGCGCCGAGAGCGCTCCGGCGACCCGCGCGAGGAGGAAAGAGCGATCCCAGGAAAAGATCTGGAGCTCGCTGTAACCTTTCTCGGGATGCGCTTTCCAGCGGAGGATGGGGGTCAGGGTGCCTTCGGGGCTTTTTTGGAGGCTCTCGAAGAAGCGCCGGAAGCGGCGGATATGCTCCGCGACAGTCTCAGGATTGCGGAAGCGGAAATAGCGCTCCGGCATATGCCGAAAGTGGGCCTCGATTTCCTGCTCGAAACCGGGTCCGAGTTTGCGGGTGACCTCGGCTTTCAGATCCGTGATCGAGGGATGGAGCTGGGTGGTAAAGGCTTCCTGGTTTTCGAAGAAAGCGGTCGTGCTCTTGTAAAGCTGGAGGATCAGAGTTTCCTTCCAACTCGACCACGCGGTTTCATTGACACTGTTGGAATCGACGAAAGTGAGCAGGAGGAGTGCGTCAAGGGAGGGCTTGTCCCGGATATTGCGCGCAAACTCGGCGATGGTATTGGGATCATCGAGGTTCTTGGTAGTCGCGGTCTTCCAGAGTGTGAGATGATGGTCGACGAGGAAGAGGAGTCTGCGCCGCCGTTCTCCGGAGATGCGCAGCCGCCGGCAGACCTTGTTGGCCAGGTTGACGCTGGCGTCGGCATGCAGGCGATAATTCTTGGCACGGCCCGTGTCGTGGAGGATCAGCGCAAGATAAAAAATGTAGGGATCTTCGAGCTTGTGGAAGAGTTCCTGGTAAACGCGAAGCTTGGGATCTTCGGAATCGCTGAGTTCGTCGAGTTTGTCGATGCAGAGCAGGGTGTGTTCATCGGCGGTATACCGATGAAAGAACTCGTGCTGCACCAGGCAGTCGAGGGCGCCGAACTCAGGCAGATATCGTCCGAGAAACTGGACTCGGTGCATCTGGCGCAGGGCACGGCCGACATCACCTTTGCGCGAGAGGATGGCTTCGAAGGTTTCTCGATTTGCCTTACTGTATCGAAAGGTCCGGTCGATCAGTGAGTAATGCGCCTTAAAAAGTTTTCGAATTCGGGGACTGAGGCGCAGATGACGTCGTTGCGCATGTTGAAAGGTGCGCATCATTCGTTGCGGGTCGTCTTCAAATATCTGCGCGTTCTCAGGGTAAATAAAGTTTTCCTTGCTGGAGAAACCGTCAAAGCGTTCGACTTTCTTCTTTCGTCGAGCCAGGAAAGGGACAATCCCGGCGGAATCCTTGCGGTCCTGTTCCTCCAGTTCAAAGGACTGCATTACGGAGGTGGTGTGATAGAAAAGATTGCGTGAGTGCACAAAATAATCGCGCATGAATTCTTCGCATCTTCTCAGAATGGTGCGTTGCGGGTATCCCAGGTGAGTCGCCACCACACCCTGGAGACGCAAGGTGAGGGTATCGCTGGCGCGGCGTTCCTCATAATGCAAGTCATTGCGGACGCGCATCAGGAATTCGTATGCTTTTTCCATCTCCCGGTAAGCGGAGAGGGTGAGGAGTTTGTCATCGACGAGGGTTTTGATATCGCGCGTGCGTTTTTTTACGAAACAGATCCAGATCAGGTTCTGGTAATCCCGCAAGCCGCCGCATCCGTGCTTCACGTTGGGTTCCTGGAGATAAACGGTGTTGGAATACTTTTCGTGACGGGTCCGTAGATCCGAGGCGCGTTCGGCGAGAAAGGGAACCTCTTTTCCCTGGATACACTCTTTTTCGAAGCGCCTTTCGAATTCCTGGTAAAGGGCTTTGTTGCCGGTGATAAACCGCGCTTCGATCAGCGCGCACTTGGTCTGGTTATCCAAGTTGGCCTGGCGCATGGTTTCCTTGATGGAACGAGTCGCGTGGCCCACGACAAATCCGACATCCCAAAGCATGTAGAGAATCTGCTCGATGACCTTCGCCGCATGCTTATTGATGGATCTCGAGGGATCGGGATGGAGAAACAGCAAATCGATGTCGCTCCCGGGGTTCAGCAGGCCGCGGCCATAGCCGCCGGTGGCGACAAGGGTGATCTCGGGACGCTTTCCGTCCTTTCCTTCCCTCTTGTCCGCCCGCTGGTTGCCGTCCTCGAGAGCCTCGGCGAAAAGATTATGCAGCACCACATCCAGGAGTTCGGCGCGACGGCGTGAGATGTCGAGGCCTCCGCCTCCGGCCATGTGAAGCATGCGGATGCGATATTCTTCGATTTTAAGAAAGCGTTTGTAGAGCCCGAGGAGTTCCACCCGGTTTCTCTCCTTCTTATCGGCGGACGGCTTCAACTGCCGTTTCGCGCGATCGCTGACTTTCTGAATGCTTTTTGCCATGGGTGATGGGATCGATGCGGACCGTGATGGAATCAGGGGGCCCGGGGTCATCCCAAGGATAATTCAGACGCGACAGTTTCGGAAATGAATTCTCCGGCATCTCCGCGGGAGCGAACCATTCGTCCTTTCCCTAGGATGGGGTAAAACCGCAGAGCGCTTCCCTCCGGTAATTGTGAAGGATCTTCGAAATGGCACCTCAGGCGACCTGGAAGACGTCTTTCGCGGGCGAATCGCCGGGTGCGCGTGTCGCGGAATCATCGTTGGCGGCGATGTGATTGAGCGCGTGAAAAACCTGTTCCGGGTCGGCGCCGAGGTCACCCGCTATTTCCCCGGCGGTGCGCGCAGTGCCGCCGGAGGCGGCAAGCCGGGCGCGCACCTCGTTGAGGAGTGTAAGAAAATCGCCGGCCGCCTTCTTTCCGGCTTCCACGCCCGGCTGGTGGTAAGCGTTGATGTGGACCAGGGAAGCGTAAAAGGTGACTGCTCTTTCAAAGAGCGCGATGAGTTGCCCCAGCGTGGTGGCGTTGACCTCGGGGACGCTGATGGTGATCGATTCCCGGCGGTTGCCGGTGAGGGCCGTGCGCGTCCCCCGCAAGAAACCCTGAAGATAATCACCGGTGGCGGCGCCTTCTTCCACTTCCATCGATTCGCCCTCGCGCCCCCTGCGGATTTCGAGGAAAACCGCGAAGAAATTGTTCACGCCGTCGCGTAGCTGCTGGACGTAAGCGTGCTGGTCGGTGGATCCTTTGTTTCCGTAGACGGCGATGCCCTGGTGGACGGTTTTACCGTCCAGATCGAGTTCTTTGCCCAGGGATTCCATGACGAGCTGCTGCAGGTATTTGCTGAAAAGGACGAGGCAGTCCTTGTAAGGAAGGACCACCATATCCTTTTCGCCTTTGCCGTTGCCGGCGTGATGCCACATGAGGGCGAGGAGCATGGCGGCGTTCTCCGCGGTGGGCAGGGCCCGGGTCTTTGCGTCCATGGCGCCGGCGCCCGCGAGAAACGCCTCGATGTCCACTCCCTGCAGCGCGGCGGGCAGCAAGCCCACCACGCTCATGACCGAGGTACGGCCGCCGATCCAGTCTGACATGGGAAAGCGCCGGATCCAACCCTGGCCCTCGGCGTGATTGTCCAATTTACTGCCGGGGCCGGTCACCGCCACGGCGTGTCTTGCGAAATCGAGCCCGGCGCGGCGGTAAGCGTGCTCGGCTTCCAGCATGCCGTTGCGCGTTTCCTTGGTGCCTCCGGATTTGGAGATTACCAGCGTGAGTGTCTCAGAAAGACGATCCCCGATGCGGGCGAGGTCGCGGTCCATGCCGTCGGGATCGGTGTTGTCGAAGAATGTGACGTCCATGGGGGCGTCCGGGCCGGTGAGGGCGTCGGAGACGAGTTGGGGACCCAGGGCGGATCCGCCGATGCCGACGAGGAGAAGATGGGAGAAGGGCGCGCCACCGGCGCTCGCGATTTTTCCGGAGTGCACCTCGGCCGCGAAGTTCACGATATCCGCGATTTCATCGGTGATCTGCTTTTGCAGCTCGGGCGTGGGAGCCAGCGCCGCAGCGCGCAGCCAGTAATGGCCCACCATCCGGTTTTCGTCCGGGTTGGCGATTTCGCCGGCCTCGAGTTTTTGCATTGCTTCGAATGCGCGCGCGCATTGAGGCTCCATCGACTGGAGAAAGGCCTCATCGAACTGCATGCGGCTGATGTCGAGGGAGAACCCGAGATCCTCGTAACGGACGAAATACTTTTGAAAACGTTCCCAGCCCGGGTTGGCGATGGCTTCGGTCATGCGGGTATTCCTGTACCAAGAAGCGGAATTGGAAAGCAGAATCTCCACAGTGACGGGGAGAGCGGCGAGGATGGCTGACCTTTACCCACAAGTTGATAGACGGGCAGATGAAGCCCCGGCAGGGCTGGATTTCCACGAAGACGGAAATGCGGGTAAAGGTCAGGAGAACGGTGGTTTTTCAATTTGACCCGGGGGCAGCACGCTCGCTTAATCACGGATCGCATGCCGGCCAGCTTTGAGCTTTTCAAGAGGAAGATGGAGGACGCGGGACTGAGTTCCGCCGCCGTCGACGCGTTTGCCCGGAATTACGGACTGCTGGCGGGCGGGGAAACCACCTTGATACCGGAGGAATCGATCGTGCCGGCGGGAGATCTTCCCTCACTGGACGACATTCGCGCGGTCAGGGGGGTCTCCGGAGCGAAGGATGCCGGGGAGATGCTGGCGGCCACGGTAATCATCAAGCTCAACGGCGGGTTGGGGACGGGAATGGGATTGGCCAAGGCGAAGTCCTTGCTCGAGGTGCGCGACGGCTTTACTTTTCTCGACCTGATCGCGCGGCAGGTCCTGGGGTTGCGGGAGAAGTATGACGCGGAGGTCGGTTTTCTCCTCATGGACAGTTACGCCACCAGCGCGGACACCCTCAAGTACCTCGAGAAGTATCCCGCGCTGGGGGGCAAGCGGAACCTGGAGCTCATGCAAAATCGCGTGCCGAAAATCGATGCCGGCACGCTGGCGCCCGCAGAGTATCCGGATCAGCCGGAACTGGAATGGTGTCCACCCGGTCACGGGGATCTTTATCCATCGCTGCTGGGGACGGGCTGGCTGGATCTGCTCCTGGCACGTGGGGTCAAGGTTGCCTTCGTTTCCAATTCCGACAACCTGGGGGCGACCCTGGATCTCGATTTGCTGGGGTATTTCATCGAGTCCGATAAACCGTTTCTCATGGAGGTGACGCCGCGCACGGCCGCGGACCGCAAGGGGGGGCACCTGGCGGTGGACAGGGAGAAGGGGCATTTCGTGTTGCGCGAGTCGGCGCAGTGTCCCGAGGCGGACGTGGATTCTTTTCAGGATATTTCGCGGCACCGGTATTTCAATACCAACAATCTCTGGATTCGGTTGGACCGGCTCAAGGAACTGCTGGATGCGCACGGGGGGATCATTCCGCTGCCCATGATGGTGAATTCCAAGACCGTGGACCCGCGCGATGCCGGCTCGGCGTCGGTTTACCAGCTGGAGACGGCGATGGGCGCGGCGATTCAGTGCTTCGACGGCGCGGGGGCGGTGGTGGTGGCGCGCAATCGCTTTGCGCCGGTCAAGACCACGGACGACCTCATGGCGCTGCGCTCGGATGCCTACGTCCTCACCGAAGATTCTCGATTGGAACTGGCGGAATCGAGGGCGGGAATTCCGCCGGTAGTGACCCTGGACCCGGACTGGTTCAAGCTGGTGGATCAGCTCGAGGAATCGATCGAGGCGGGGCCGCCGTCATTGGCCGGCTGTACGGAACTGCGCGTGACGGGGCCGGTGGCTTTTTCCGGAGATGTGATTCTCAAAGGGAAAGTCGCCATCGAAAACCCCGGCCCGGAGCGGGTCGCGGTGCCGCCCGGGGTGATTGAAGATGCGGAGGTGGCGTTGTGAGTCCGGAGCCTGGTGTGTGGTGTGAGGGCTATGCGACGCGGCAGCGCCGGGCGGCGCGCGTGAACGTGCCGGCTTCGGCCACCGCGACGGAAAACCCCCGCTTGCGGCGGTCCATAAACAAGAGTCAGGATTGTGTCTGCTGTTCTCGCGAGCAGCAACCGGCGCAGCAATCGCGATCGCGCATCGCGCGGCAGAGCGGGAAGGCGAGCACGGCGCCCAGGATCGGAGCGGTCAGATACACCCAGAGGTGATCGAGCGTGCCCGAAACCAGCGCGGGACCGATGGAGCGCGCCGGGTTCATGGAAGCGCCGGTGGCAGGCCCGGCGAACATGGCCTCGAGCCCGATGACGCCGCCGATAACGATGCCGGCGGTGATGCCGCGCTCTTTGGCGCCCATCGAGACGCTGAGAATGACGAGCATGAGAATGAGAGTCAGGATTACTTCGAGGACAAAAGCCTGCCAGGGAGCTCCGGCGGGCTGGGTGGCGCCGAGCAATTCGTCCGCGGGATAGAGCAGCCTGAGAATCGCGCTGGCGCTGATGGCCGCCGCGACCTGGACGCCCGCGTAAGGCAGGACCCGGGAGAAGGGAAGCCGTCCCGCCGCCCAGAACCCGATGGTAACCGCGGGATTGAGGTGCGCACCCGAGATGTCGCCCACGGTGTAAATCATCGCCATGACGACGAGCCCGAAGGTGAGGGCGACTCCCACGTGGGTCACGGCGCCGCCGGAGCTGTGGTTGATGACAATCGCCCCCGTGCCCGCGAAGACGAGGCAGAAGGTCCCGAAGAACTCGGCGAGAAGGGCTTGGAAGCTGGGATAGCGGTGCATAGGCAAAGAGGCGGCCGGCAATTATCTGCCCAGGAATAACCCATTATCTCGAACGGCACTAAGATAAGGCGATTTTCGGATAGTGAGACCGGCGTCTCGCCGGTGAATTCACGGGCGAGACGACCGTGTCACAATGCTTATCTTAGCGCCATTCCCTGTTGTCTCCATTTATTTCAAATATTTCTCCTGTCGTTTCGGAATTGTCTGGGAGGAATTGTATGATGGAGATCCTCCCGCCCGCCCGACGCCGCTCCGGACGGGTTTTTTGTTCGGAACTTCTGCGGGGTCGGCTACATTTCCGTCTATGCCGGGGAAAACAATCCTGATTAGTTGGGCGGCCGTGTGTTGTGCGATCGTCGCCGCCCATGGGCAGGAGCGCGCCCACTCGGAGATCGAATCCCCGTTCGCAGAGTTCGTGGAGCCGGATTTTCCTTTCTTCACGCAGACCCTCGACGCGCGCGGGTTCGGCGCACGCGCGTCCGAGCGCAACCTCACGCCGCGCGGCATCATTCTCGACCTGGGCGAGGGATTGCACGCGTGCTTTGACCCGGATCTCCTCCGCGTGTCGCTGATCTGGAGAGAGAACGCCGAGGGCGAGTATCTCTCGATGAACGGAATGGGCCCCGGTTCGTATCGCGTGCCGGGGAAGAAATCGCCGGCCGGACAGTCGGCTTTGCCGGTGCCGCTGGGAGAGCCGCTTTGCACCACCGGGATTTATCCGGGGTGGTGTTCCGGCGAGGTCACGTTCGACGATCCGCGAGAAAAGGCTCCCGATCCCCAGGAAGCGGGTCTGGGGCCGGTTCCGGAAAAAGACGGGCGCTGGGAAGGGCTTTATCTCGCCGAAGACCGTGTCTTTCTCGCCTACACAGTGTCGGGAACGCGCGTGATTGAAAGTATTCGCAGCGGGCGAGTGGGGAAGGGCGGCGTTCCGATCCGCGCGTTTCGCATTGGGCCCCATGCCGGGGAGCTGTCGGTGATTCTCGACGAATCGGGAGCGATGACGGCGCGTTGCGAGAGTGGTGAAGTCCGGAAGATCGACGGCCGGCTCGTGGTTTCGTTCTCGGCTTCCGATGACGAAAAAGATCACGTCGTCGTGTTGGCGTCGCCGAAGCGCGCAGACGCGGTGGTGCTGGCCGCAAAACTGGCGAAGCCCGGATTCGACGCCATTGAAAGTCCGGGTGCCCCGCGCTGGCCCGAGACCGTGACGACCGCGGGCAGGATTTCGGAGAGCGGAGACGCGTATGTCATCGACGAGATTCCCATCCCGGTCCCCAACCCGTGGAAACGCAACGTGCGATTCTCAGGGTTTGATTTCTTTCCCGACGGGCGCGCGGCTCTGTGCACCTTCGACGGAGACGTCTGGATCGCGCGCGGGATCGACGCCGATCTCAAGGAAGTATCGTGGCGGCGATACGCCTCGGGTCTGCACGAGCCATTGGGGCTCCAGGTGGTGGACGACGCGATTTACGTTTTTGATCGCAACGGCATTGTGCGGTTGCACGACGTCAACGGCGACGGGGAGGCCGATTTTTATGAGAACTTTTCGAACGTGGTGGCGCAGACTGCGGAATCGCGCGAGTTCGCCAATGACCTGGTGAAGAAGCCGGGCGGCGGGTTTTACATTGCGAAAGGCGGGCAAGTCGCGACGTCGCGCGGGAAATACAACGGCACCGTGGTGGAAATTTCTCCCGACGGGCGGGACTTTCATATCGTGGCGCGCGGGCTGCGGCAGCCTTACATCGGTGTGGATCCCGTTTCCGGCACGGTGACCTCCAGCGATCAGCAAGGGCACTGGGTGCCGGCGACACCCGTCCGTCTTATCGAGCCCGGAAGCTATCACGGGTTCATCCCGACCTTGCTCAAGGGGACGACCCAGACTGAAACGATTACGGAACCCCCCTTGTGGATTCCGCATATCGTGAACCAGTCGGGAGCCAGCCACGTGTGGCTGCGGAATTCGCAAATGGGACCGCTGGACGGCTCGCTCCTGCACATTGGGTACAACCGGCCGGAGCTCTTTAAGATCTATTTCGACGACGAGGGCGCGCACCGGCAAGGCGCGGCGGCCAGCGTCTTAACAGGATTTCCCTGCGCGCTGCTCAAGGGCGCGGTGGGTCCGGTGGATGGGCAACTCTACACCTGTGGATTCAGGATCTGGGGCACGGCGCTCGATCAGATCAGCGGATTCTTCCGGGTCCGGTATACGGGCGCGGAGAGCCGCGTGCCGCTGGAGGTGCGTTCGAGCAGCGAGGGCGTCTTGATGCGTTTCGGTTTCGAACTCGACGAGGCGATCGCGATGAACCCGGCGAGTTACACCGTGGAGCGCTGGAACTATCGCCGGACGGCGAGTTACGGTTCCGGTCATTACCGCCTCGACGGCGCGCCGGGCCAGGAGATGTTGCCGGTGGCGAGCGTCTACCTCTCGCAGGACAAGCGGGCGCTTTTCCTGGGGATTCCGGACATGCAGCCGGCGCATTCGATGCGGGTGACTTACCGGCTGGCGATGCACTCGGATCTTCCGGCGGTGCAGAGCGCCTATCTCACCATTCACGAGGTGCGCGACCTGGATCTCGCGGACTCGGGGTTCGAGAAGGTGAAAGTCGATCTTACGGTGACCGAGGCGGTGGCCGCGGCGGCTGCAGCGCCGGAACCATCCATTGAAGAAGGAAAGAAGGCGGCCATGACTTTCGGGTGCGTTGCCTGTCACACCGCCGACGGTTCCCAGCTTGCATCGACGCCGGGGCTCGTCGTGGGACCGACCTGGAAGGGTCTCTGGGGTTCCAAGCGCGAGCTGGGAGACGGGACCATCGTCAAGAAGGTCGACGCGGTTTACCTCAAGGAATCGATTCTCGAGCCGGGCAACAAGGTCGCTAAAGGGTTCGAGAACACCGGGGTCGGCATGCCGAGTTACCTTGGTGTGGTGCAGGACTGGCAGATTGACTCGGTGATTCTCTACATCGAGTCGTTGCAGTGAGGGAGAACGAGTCTCTCCCGATTCCATCGGGAGAGGTTTGCCTGCGGCTCTCTCCGCTCCGGCTGTGCTTCCGGAGCCCCAACGGGGCGGCCCCATGATAGCCCAGGGCAACGCCCTGGGTTCCGACCGCAAAGAAATCCGCGGGGCCTGCCCAATCGGGAACCGGGTGCGGCCATAGTATATACTATAGTATATAGTATAGTTTATACTATAGTATATACTATGGCCCAGCCAGAGCATGGGGAGCCCCTCTGGCCAGCCGAAGGTGGGGGAGAGGGCCCATTACAATTCTTCTTGCGGGCTGATCCCGATTCTCCATAAACTGTTCATATGAACAATATTCCTGGCAATCCCTCCAGGTGGCAGGCTTTTGTCGATCTGCTGCAGTCCGATCCCGAGGTCGCACCCGCTAGCCAGAG
>JAHEJT010000272.1 GCA_024638765.1 Verrucomicrobiales bacterium | reverse complement strand
AGAGAGGGCGCGGAATTCCGCCGTCCCGGGGGGAGAAGCCGGCAGCTTCCCGGCACTGAGTCGCGGAAAGTGTGCAACCATTAACGCGTGCCCGGTAAATGGCGGCGAGCAACCAACTGGTGGCTCCATACCCGCACCCGATGTCGCAGACGCGGTCGCCGTCGCCGATCCCCGCGGCTTTTGCGACGAGGGTGGCCAGGTTTTCCACCGCTTCTTCCACCGACTCCTTCCCATCTTCCCAGAATCCGTGGTGGACATGCCTGCCCCAGGTGTCCCGGTAAAAAAAATCCAGACCGTCATAGTGACCGGCGACGTCTTCACGGGTTTGCGGGACTGCGGGGGTAATCACGGGCCCGTATCATCGCCGGGGAGGGAGGCTGGGATCAAGGCGGAGTTAACCAGGGAGCATCGGGGTTCCATCGGGAAATTTCCTTGCGGAGCAGGTGGACCTGACCTCTGCTTAGAGTAGCTTTTTGCGGGGATTTCTGCGGTCCTCGGAAGAGAAGGGCGGAGAGGCGGAAGATTCCGATTATGAACGAAGATCGACAGCACCAGGTATTTGTCAGTTGCGAGAGTCCCGGCAAGGCGCTCCTGTCTGCGGTGGTTGAGATGGTGATCGCCCGCATTGAAACCCACGGGGCGAGGTGCTGGTCGAAACACCGGGATCTTCGTGCTGTTTCCGGTTCCGCTGAGGCGGAAGACGAGATTATCGAGGCCATCGCGCGCAGCGAGGTATTCGTGCCGGTTTCCTATCGCAAAGATGACGGGGCCGGCGAAGCGATTCAGGGGCAGATCGACCAGGCGCTGGAGCGTGGGATTCCGATCGTACCCTTCCGGCTTCGTGACGATCGCAGTGCGGGAACCGGGGCGGGGGACGAGGGCGATGGGGGAGGCAACTGGTTGGACCACCTGGATGAGATGCTGGACGTGCGGCTTGATGCCCTCGCCGCCAAAGTGGAATCCCTGCTCGCAGGCCTGGAAGAATATAGAGAGGCGGGAGCCGCCGGCGCCGAATTAGTGGAGGAGTCTGAGGAAGGCGATTTGGCCGGTGTTCTCGAAGAAGAAGAGCCGCCCGTGGAAGAGGACGCTGGAAACACTCGTGAAAGCGTGCTCCCGGAAAAAAGCACCGTGCATCCCGTCATCGGACCGGAGAAAGTGCTCGGTGAAATCTCCGGACAGGCACAAGGAGAGACAGTCTCTTTTCGCGGGGAGGGAAGCGAAGGGGAGGCGACAGAGGATCTCCGGGAATCTTCATCAGATGAACGTGTCACCTTTCCCCTGCCGGAGCCGAGGGTTTCCTTGCGGGAACAAAAGCGGAAGCGGCGTAACAGGGAAGATTCCGAGGACGGCGGAGGAGAGCTGGAAGAGGCAGAAGAAGAAGAGGGCTCCAGCGAGGGGCGTTCGCGGCGCCGCCATTCCCGGGTAGAGATTGGCGAACAGGACGTTCTTCGAAAGGCGGCCGAGGATGCGGAATTCCCGGAGCCGAAGGAAGGCGTGGAGGACCGGAGCGCGATTCTCCGATGGGCGCCGTGGATTTGCGGTCTCCTCATCGCCGGGTCGGTCTTTCTCGGAATCATGAAAGGTTCGGCCCTCAATCCGCAAGCCGCCTCCGGCGAACGCTTGTCCGGATTGGAATTGCTCGGTCTCTCCCTGATTCTTTACGCCGCAGATCACGATGGCCGGCTTCCGGAAGATCTGGCCGCCCTGAAGACATTCGAGCGCCAGAAGGGAGGGGCAGCCGGCTTCACTGAACTGGATCGGGAGGCCTACTGGCAAATCGTCTATTTCCCCGGGCATTCCTGGGAGGACGATCCCTCGTCGGTGGTGGCCGCTTCTGAAGTCGTCCGCGAGGGGAAGCGGGCCGTGCTGCACTTGAACGGGACGGTGGAGGAGATTGCGGAGGAAGAATACCAGGAAAACCGGGGATCCCGGGGGACGAGCACGGGAGCTGAATTCTAGTGAATAGGTAACTTTATATTACTTTTAATTAAATCAAAAAGATTCAACTCTATATAAAATACTATAGTTGTTGTAATCATGTTAGGCCACCTGCGGGTGGTCTTTCTTTTCTGTCAGGAATTCGGTGCATTCTCTGCATTTCTTTCGTTGACGCGCGCACTGCAAGCTGACCAGAATCTTTTCGATTCGGCATCTTGTCGTTTCATGGACCATCCTTCTCAGACTCAATGAACACATTAAAATTTATTCCTTTGCGCCTCCTGATTTTGTTCGGGGCGTGTTCCCTTCTTCTCTTCACGCCGTCCTTTGCAGTGGCAGCTGAATGCTCTGATGCGATTACCTTCGTGAAAGATAATGTCGATGAGAATACTGCGGAGGGCGATCTCGCCACGGTCCTGAGAACTGCGTTGAACGGTGCCGACGAGAGTTGCGCCGCCGATATTTTCAAGGCGGTCATCGATGAATCGCAAGCTGATCTCGCGACCGCCCAGGGCTTGGGAGATGTCGCCAAGGCCGTTTGGCCGAACCAGGGAGCCGCGATCGACGCCGTGGTCACGAGAATATTCTCTCCATGGGGTGTATGGTCAGGGAAACAAAGAGGGGCCCAATCCGCAGTCGGTGGTGCCTCTGGTGGCGGTAACCCTGCCCAAACGGCCGCTTTGACTCAGGAAGCCAAAGACGCTGAAGCCGCCGCTGCCGCAGCCCAAAGAGAAGCCGCCGCCGCCCGCAGGGCTGCCGAGAAGGCCAAGAGAGGCACGACGATTGTGTCACCGCCTACTTCGCCCTACGCGATGGGGACGGCCGCCAACTGATCTTCCCAAGACTGCGGTCCGAAGATTTTTGAAAAGCTCCGCCGGTTGGCGGGGCTTTTCTTTTATGAACGGAAGTCCCGCACACCGGTCGCTGCGCCATCGGTACTCGTAATCACCGGATGAGGATTGCGTTGCGGTCGCGCAAGGCGAATAATTCTCTAATGAGGTTCCAGAGAAAACGATCCACGCGCGCCGCAGGATACCTTCCCTGGGTTTGCGCTTTCCTCTTGGCGCCCCTGCCTGCCTCCGCGGACGACTGGCCAGAGTTCCGAGGCGAGGGCCGCCAGGGGATCTGGCGGGAGCAGGGGCTCGTCGAATCGTTCGATGGCCCTCAGCTCGAGATCGCCTGGAGCGCGCCCATCGGGGCGGGATACAGCGGTCCCACGGTTGCGGGGGACCGCGTTTATGTCATGGACCGGCTCACGGCGCCGGAGGAGGTAGAACGCGTTGTATGCCTCGATCGCCGCACCGGGGAGGAAGAGTGGACCCATGCCTACGCCTGCAAGTACGCGGATGTGAGCTATCCGTTGGGCCCGCGCGCATCGGTAACCATCGAAGGTGGCCGTGCGTATTCCCTCGGCACCATGGGTCACATGCGCTGTCTCGATGCAGAGACTGGAAAGCTGCTCTGGAAAAAAGATTTCGGGGAGGAATACGATATCGATATCCCCATCTGGGGAATCACCTCCTCTCCGCTGGTGGAAGGTGCGCATGTCATCGTGCAGATCTCGGCCGGTGCAGAGGGCGCCTGCGTTGCCGCCTTCGAGACGGCCACAGGCCGGGAAGTCTGGAGAGCCTTGGACGACCGGGCCTCTTACGTGTCCCCGATCATGATCGAGCAGGCGGGAAAGCGCGTCCTCGTGGTCTGGACAGCGTTCCGCATCGCGGGAATGGATCCGGCCACCGGAGAAGTCTATTGGGAACACTTAACCAAGCCCGCGCGCATGCCGATCAATGTGCCGGGTCCGGCGATCGACGAAACGGGCACCTACTTGTTTCTCACCACCTTTTACGACGGTTCGCAGCTGTTGCGGCTCGGGAAAGAAGAACTTACCGTGGATCAAGTTTGGCTGCGCAAGGGGACGAGCGAACGCAGGACGGATGCCCTCCACGCCATGATCAGTCCGCCCTATATCGCCGATGGACACATTTACGGGGTGGACAGTTACGGAGAGTTGCGTTGTCTGGAAGTATCCACCGGCGACCGCGTTTGGGAAAGTGTCGAAGAGGCGGTAGTCACCGGCCGCTGGGCCACGATTTTCATGGTGCGTAATGGAGCACGCACCTGGATGTTTACGGAGGCGGGAGAACTGATTCTTGCCCAACTTACTCCGCAAGGTTATCACGAGATCGATCGCGCGCTCCTCATCGAGCCGACCACGCCCCTCAAGCAACGCCGGCGCGGCACGATCGTCTGGTCTCAGCCGGCGTTTGCGCACCGGCACGTCTTTGCCCGCAACGACCGGGAACTCGTATGCGCCAGCCTGGCAAGAAAAGCGCCCTGAGAAGTGTAACATTTTTTCATACAATTGTATGAAAAAATGTTACACCGAAGAGAAGAGGCGGACCAGGGGGTGCGACGGGCGGCAGGCGTTGCTGAAGTGACCGCTGTGGGTGGGATCCCCTGCAATGCGGCTCCAGAGAGCGGGTATCGGCTCCACAGGGCGGGTATCGGCTCCGCCGGGCGGGTATCGGCTCCGCCGGGCGGGTGTCGGCTTCGCCGGGCGGGTGTCGGCTTCGCCGGGCGGGTGTCGGCTTCGCCGGGCGGGTATCGGCTCCGCCGGGCGGGTATC
>JAHEJT010000103.1 GCA_024638765.1 Verrucomicrobiales bacterium | reverse complement strand
GACCGCAGATCTGCATTTGTCTCCCGATGCCCGCTTTCTTTACATCTCCAACCGCGACACCACCGATCGCCAGGCCCGGACGGGGAACGACTCGATTGTCGGGTTCTCCGTGAACGCGGACACGGGGAAACTGAGAATGATCGATCATTTCCCCTGCGAACATGTCCCCCGGTCTTTCGCGTTGGACGAGACGGGACGCTATCTTTACGTCGCCGGCCAGGGCGACGACCGGCTCGGCGCCTACACGCGGGACGAAAAAACCGGTTCCCTCACCAAGGTCGCCCAATATGAAACCGGGGCCCGCCCCTCCTGGGTCCACATCATGACGCCGCCGGGGGGCTAATTGGAGAACGAACCTTCAGGTTCGTTCAGAACGCGTCTGAAGACGCGTTCTCCTTCCATTTCACCCCGTTTCGTGCATCGGCACCGGAGAACGAACCTCTCCCGATTCCATCGGGATTCAGAACGAGTCGGGAGGCTCGTTCTCCTTTCCTCTTCCGGAAACGTAAAGAGCGTAGTCGCTGGACCGCAATCTAGCTTTCTTGGGATTATTTAGAATGTACCTCACCACGCGGCAATAATGCTCCCTGTTCCGAATTATACGATCGAAGTTATCCTTTTGCCAAAGCGGTCCTTTCGCCGTCAACAGCTCGTTTATCCTTCGCGATGCAAATGACTTCCAGCTCTTCAGAATTTCTTCAAGGTCATGCCCTGCGTATGGTTTGAATGCCACGTGACAGTGATTCGGCATGACCACGAATGCGTAGAGAGAATATCGTTGAGCATCAAAGTAATGCAGAGCATTGGCCGCAACTTTCCGCGCATCCGGATCTCTCAAAAGACATCTTCCCGCAGAGGAATCCAACTCGCGTTCGAGACGAACCAGGTAGCGGCGCTGGAACCGCCGCCATTCTTTCTCCAGCTCTTCCGAAAGCGCCTGCCCCTTGGACATTTCTCTCTGCATCCGATCGCGCCACCAGCCCGCTCCTTCTTGCATGCTATCCCACACGGAATCCGGAAGCGAGTCAGCGAGACGAAAAGTGACGAAGTAACTCACGCCCTCCTGCCGCCAATGCGGGAGGTTACGAGTGTAAATTCGCACCGCTTCGTTGGGATCGAATTCCACGAAATCCGGAGGAATTGGGATTCGTCCTTCTTCGAACATCGCAGTGAAAATCGAAACTGGAGAACGAGTCTCCCGACTCGTTCAGAACGAACCTGGAGGTTCGTTCTCCATCTCCATCCTCCTTTTACTTCTTCTTTTTCCGCTTCGGCTTCTCTTCCACAAGCGCACGCAGCTTTTCATACTCGGGGTTCACACATTTATCCCCCCATTGATAAAGCACCTGCAACAGGCCGTCGTCGGATTCAGGCTCGAGTCCCCCCCCGCCGGTTTCCGCAACCCAATCCGCGAGAAGCTTGCGGTGGCGTTTCAACTCTTTCTTGAACTTCGGATCCTCCGCGAGATTGCGAATTTCGTGAGGATCGTGCTCGAGATCGTATAATTCTTCCGCGGGCTTTTTGGGACCAAAGAAAACCAACTGCGCTTCGTTCATTTCTCCGTTCGCCATCATCTCGCGGAATCTCCGCGAAACCGGCCAGGGATCCTTGTAACTCGGCTGCATGAATGGCCGGTCGGTCAGGTAATTGCGCAGGTATTTGAAGCGCGGCGTCACGATGGCGCGGATGCGCTCGATGGTGTAATCGCACCGGTCGCGCGCGGCGACGAGGTATTCGCGAGGCGAGTAGTCGTCGGCGAGAAAATCGTGCCCCTCCATGTAATCGGGCACTGACAGACCCGCGGCGGCAAGCGAGGCGGGCGCGAGGTCGACCCCGGAGATGAGATCGTCGCGGACTTGGCCGCCTTTGATTCCAGGGCCGGTGACGATCAACGGCATCTTGATTCCGCCTTCATAGAGGAACTGCTTGTCGCGGTGGAGTTTGTACCCGTGATCGGAGTGGAGAAAGATAGTGGTATTGTCGTAAAGTCCGTCTTCCTTGAGGGCGGCAACGACTTCGCCCACCTGCCGGTCGGTCTCGAGGATGCAGTCGTAATGGTGGGCGATTTCTTCGCGGACGAGTTCGATGTCTGGGTAGTAGGGAGGCACCGGCACTGACGTGCGATCGATCACTGTCGGCGCCGCGCGGCCGAGTTTCCCGCCCTTGATATGGACCTGCGCGAACCAGGGCTTGCCCTCCGGCGCATGACTCCACAGGTTTTTTTCTTCACCGCCTCTGGGTCCGAAGCCCTTGCCCAGATAGTCATAGATCTCGGAGACGTCGAAAACAAAGTTGAAATCGTCCTTAGGCCCTCCCCCGACAGAGAAATACCCTTGTCCGCTGAAGATTTCCGGCAGGGTTTTCACACCGTCTGGAAGGTGGATCATGCCGATTCCTTCATGGCTCGTGCCCGCGGCATTGTCGCGCGAGCTCCGGTGCTGGTGCACCCCGAAGGTGGTCTGCATGACGCCGAGGATCTGCGAGGAACGTGTCGCGGAGCAGACCCCGGCCGGCGTGTAAAATCGATCAAACCGAATGCCGTCCGCCGCCAGCGCGTCGATGTGGGGCGTTTCGATCACCTCATCCCCGTAACAGGAGAACCAACGGGAGACGTCCTCCAGGTAGATCCAAAGGACGTTGGAAGATTCGGCGGCTGGAGATTTTGAAACGCAGAGGACGCTGAGGTTAAGGCAAAGAACGCAGAGGAGATTGATGAGGGATTTCATGTTGGATTCTTTCTTTAGCTTAATAATTCGAGATCGATTCTGAGACCGAAAGTTCCACCCGGCAACTCTCGAGCATCGGGTGCGGTCAATTCCCGGTCGACACCCGGAACAGCGCTTTCGCGGGGTTGCCCAGCGTGGCTTTGCTGACGGAAGCGGAAATGACGCCACCCGTGCCGGCATGAGAGGAAACCTGGCTCCAGTTGAGCAGATCCTGCGACCACCAGAGCTCATACGCCTTCCCCGCCTTGGTCGTCCAGTCGAGAATGAAATCCGCGCCCGTATCCTGGCTGGAGACTATGCGAAGATTGTCATCGGCATCCAGAGGATTTGTCCCGGCCGCATGCTCCGAGGCATCCGCACGTCCGTCGCCATCGGTGTCCGGGCCCGGCCCGTCGCCACCAAGAGATGCGAGATCTCCGGCGACCGTGCGCTCCCATGCGTCGGGCAGCTGGTCGTTATCAGAGTCGTCCAGGGCGAGCACAAGATCGAGGATCATGGGGCCGCTCAACGCATCGGGAAAGATGCGCACGTCATCAATGTTACCATCGAAGAAATCGGATCCGGCGTCATTCGCGCCGTCAATTCCGAATGCGTCGTCGTCGTTGCGCGCGCCGATTCCCCATTCGTCGCCGTGTGTCGGAATCACCGTCCAAGCCGGGTCTGCCGACAGGATCGATTGCGCGTTTAGGAACAACTTGAACACTCCTCCACCCGTGCCATCGAAAACGACGGCAACGTGATTCCAGTCCGTCGAACTGAACGGCACGGAGAGCGTCCGCTGTTCGGCGGGTTCCACGCCGGGTTTGCGCCGGACCGCCGCTTCGAGCGCTCCGCTGTTGAGGCGGACGGCAAAACCGTTGTAAAGCCCACCGGCATCGAACAGTTCCTGGAATCCGGCGGCTCCCGGGTCGTTGGCTTTGAACCAGAGGGAAAACGTGCGCGCGTTCAACGCATCCCCAAGCACATCACCTGCCACCGCTGCGAACTGACTCACCCCGTCAAGGGAGAGCGCGTGAGTCAGCTCACGGGCATCGGTTACAAAACCGGCGCCGTCGATGAGGACCGCGTCAAGGTTGCCGATCGCGTCTGCAGGACTGCCGTTGTATCGCCATCTGGCAAGGGTTGGGACCAGGTCTTCGTGGCGTTCGAGCTGCAGGAGGTAGGCGACGAGCTTGTCCTTGTCCGCCTGGGGCAGGGCGGCGGCATTGCCGTGTCCGGGATTATCGATGACGTCGTAAAAGGTGGCGGCGGATCCGTCGTGCAGCCAGGGCCCGGTTTCCCAAAGGCCGAGGAGGGTCGGCGTGTCGAAGCCGTCGAGAGGTTGCCCGAGGCGTTGGCCGCTGCCCGCGGTGATGGTTCCCACGTCGTGACGCACGTCGAGCGCGCTGTCGGTGAAAATCTCATCGACATGGCAGGAAGCGCAGTTTGCCTGCTGGAAAACCGTCATCCCCGCGACCGCATCGGCGGTCATGGAGCCGTCGGGATTGCGATGCGGGCTGCGGCGCGTGTCGGTGAGCGAGTCGAGATAGGCGGCGAGAGCGTCGAGTTCGGAGCTGCGACCTGCGTTGGGGGGACCAATGGAGGGGTGAGGGTTGTTTCCGTTAACGCCATCCTCGATGAAGCCTCCCCCACCGAACGCATTCACGATATCGAGTTCAAAGTCCTGGATCTCATCGAAGTTTCCCGTCCAATGGACCGGCCCGTTGCGCGTGCCGCCCTGGGCGCGGAGGGTGGTGGTGTTGCGGAGGCCTTCGCCGCGATCGGTGAAATCCCAGACTCGCCCGTCCTGGCTGCCGTCATCGTGGCACACGGCGCAGCTGAAGTAGCTGTCGAGACTCATGCGCTCGTCCGAGGAATTGTAAAAGATCTGTTTTCCGAGAAGCACCTGTGACCAGAGTTTCTCGGTCGTGACGGTGGATACCACGCCGGCGGCAGGGATGTTCAAGTCTCCGGTCTGCAGAAAGTCGCCCGCTTCGACGGCGGTGACGGTGCGTGACATGAAATCCTTCGTGAAGAGACGATTGGTCACGCTGTCGAAGCATATTCCCTGCGGGGCGAGCCCGACCGGGATGCGCCCGATGTGTTCACCGGTGAAAGTATCGGCGATGACGATCTCGTTCTTTCCTTGAGATGTGACGAAAGCGTAATCACCAAGCGGCGAGAAGGCAACGGCGGTGAGCTGGCTGGTGTTATCAAAGTCGATTCGCTCGGCGAGGACCTCGGTGTTGCCGGTAAGATCGACGAGTGAGGTGATAGCGCGGACGGAGTTTTCAGGATCGAGCGGAAGGCCGTCCCGGAAGAGTCCGCGCTCGATATTGTCTTTCTTGGAAGCGATCCAGACGCGTTGCCCGTCCCGACTGACGGCCATCCCTGCCAGGTAATTGGGGACGCCGCGACCGCTTTCGCTGGTGTCGGGTCCGGGGTCGATGGCGAGGGAAATCGTGCGCGTGCGCGTAAGAGAAGCGGCATCGACTTCCCAGACCTCGCCGTGGGTTGCGGGTGAGATAAACCGCGTGATCCAGAGGCGGGCGCCATCGCCGCTGACCGCGAGGGCGCGGGGCTTCGAGCCCAGCGCAAGGGTTGCCGTGACGCTGCGGGCGACAGGATCGAGTTTTACGATTTTCCCGGAGCCTTCCAAGGTACAGAAGGCTGTGGCGCCGCCGCCGGGACTGAACACTAGCCCGTGCGGTGCAGCGCCGTGGTCGAAACCAATTTGGGCGACCGGACCGCCCGTGGCCGCATTTAGGATTTCAATGCGGTCTTCCCCCTGACAGGTCACCCAAAGGGTCCCGTCATTTGCGGTTGCCACCCCGCGTGGCCGGGCTCCGGTGGGGACTTCCCAGAGTTTGAGGAGGGTATCGGCATCGATGGCGGTGACGGTGTCGTTGTCTGGGTTGACGGCGTAGACGCGGCGGTTGGTTTCGTCGCAAACGATCTGGGAGCTGTTCGCGCCAAAGGGGCCGGTGGGCGCATTGATGACAGTGACGACGAGCACCTTCGCGGTGATCCCGCCCTGGTTGTCGCGCACCTGGAGGACTACATCGTAGTGACCTTCGACGGCGTAAGCGTGGCCTGTGACATTGGAGGCTTGCCAGCCGGTTGAGCTGCCGTCCCCGAAATCGAAGTTGAACTCGAACGGGGCAAGGTCGGGATTGGTGGCCGTGGCGGTGAGTTGCACATTGGATCCGACGGGCACGGGGCAAAGCGAAGGGGTGATCGAAATGACCACGGGATCCTGGTTGATGGTGGGGCCAGTGGAGAACTGGAAGGCTAAGGTCGTCTCGATCCCGTTTCCGGAGACGTCTTCGATGCCGTTGGCGGGGAGGATGACGTTGTAGGTCGTGTCAGGAAGGAGGCTGGTGTCCGGAGTGAAATTGATGATGTCCTTGTCGGTGGCCGTAAGAGTTCCGCTAATGGGCGCGCCGCCGACCGGCCGGACGATAAAGGTGCTGCTGTTGATCGTCTGGTAATTGAGCGTTTCGGGAATGACAACGCCGATGCGGCTGGTGAGCGGCTGGTTGACGGCTCCATCCGCGGGGTTGTGATAATTGACGTAGGGGCCCTTCGTGTCGGGGGCGGCCTGGTGGGCATAGATCTGGATGTCGCCGGTATGGTCGCAGATGAAAAGGAGATTGCCGAGGGGAAGGAGGTATTCGTCGCCGCCGGCGTAAGTATCGACGACGGAGAAGGTCTGGAGATCGATCTTGGCATCGCCGACGAACATGAATTCATCCTGGAATTGGGCATAACGGTTGTTGCCGGGAATGGGGGAGATCGTGGTGACCAATTGGAGGTCGGTGGGGTCGCTGTAATCGACAAAGCTTACTAAGTCGCCGCCATCGGTTTGCGCCATGACGGCCCAGCTTCCGTAGACCGCGGGTTCATACCCCGGCGCCAGGCCTGTCGTAAGGACGTCGAGGAGGACGGGATTGGCGGGATCGCCCACATCGTAGGTGGCCACCCCGGCGCCCGCGTTGGAACCGGCGACGACCATGAGATTGCCGATGACGAGCGGGACACCCTTGAAGAAAATGGTGTGCAGGAAATCGACCGAGGCGACGAGTGTATCGGTCCGCGCGTCCCAGATTTGCGCCGGAGTGCGGAGAGCGCTGTAGCCGTTTTGCCCCAGGTAATAGTACGGAAAGGGAAAGGCGTCACGGAACTGAGGGCTTTCGCGGACCGTCCAGGGAACCGCAGAGGGGATAATGTTGGTCATATCGGAAAAGTCCCAGAGACGCGGACCGGCGGCGGTCCCGGAGTTGATGTAGGTCTCCGATTCCGTTGCGAAGTAAAACACGTGGAAGGGTTTGCGCAGGTTGACTTGGTGCACCTCGACGGGATTGGAGAGGTTTGAAATGTCCCAGACCTGGAGCCCGCCGGTATTGATGAGGTCGCGGGTGTCGGTGAAGAGCCAGCCGCGGTGGTACCCGATGACCGTCGTGCGCGTGACGGCCGCCGGGCTGATGTCCCATTGCCCGATCAATTGACCCGCGGTGAAGGCCTGTTGGGGAAAGCCGGGGCCGTCGAGCCCCGGCGATCGGGCCGGGAGCGCGGCCAGGACGAGGAAGCCCAAAAGCGTTGTGGCGGAACGGTAGAGGGCAGGCGGGAGAAGTCTGTAGATGCGCGGGTTCACCGTGGGAAGCTCATTATGGACAAACCAACCCGACTGATCGAGAGAGAAAAAAGCTCACGGCAGAATCGACGCGACGACGTTTGATTCTTCCACACCGCAGGGGGCTTCAGTTCGGCGAAAAGGGCTTCCGCCCGGACGGGGAGCGCAGCCGGAGAACGAACCTCAAGGTTCGTTCAGAACGAGTCTGAAGACTCGTTCTCCGCCGTGTCAACGCTCCGAAGAAACACCGGCATACCCGGCCACCCATTTCTCGGTCTCCAGGTTCGCGGCCTTGATGAAGGCGGTAGTTCGTAGAAAATGACGCCGGGCCGGGTTCATGAGTCCTGAGAGTATCGCAGTGCCGGGAGACGGGCGCAGTCGCTTCATTAAACCTTTCCAATCACTTCTGCACTACTCCAATAATCCAATATACCGTTTCCGCCTTTAACTCCACGGTATAACGTCAGAAGCGCACCTATTGTTAAATTTCCCATGAACAACACCATCGAAACCATTCCATTCGAGAATTTAGCTCTCGTGTTCATCCTGCCGCTGACGGTCGTCGTCATCCTTTACCTCTGGTCGGTCAAGGGGGGGACGGCGCTCTATGGAATGGCGCGGATGGTCCTCCAGCTGGTTGTCATCGGCTATCTCCTCACTTTCATTTTCGAAACCGAAAACAGCCTGGTGGTGGCCGCGGTCCTCTGCGTCATGATGTGCGCGGCGAGCTGGATTTCCCTGCGCCCCGTCCGGAAATCGCCCCGGGCTTCCTATAGCAAAGCGTTCGGCGCGATCGCGCTGAGCAGCATCGCGACCCTGGCCGTGGTCACGCAACTGGTGTTGCGCGCCGACCCCTGGTTCAAACCCGACATCGTGATCCCGCTGGCGGGAATGATATTTGCAAATTCAATGAACAGCGTCAGCCTGGCAGCAGAGCGCTTCGATGCGGAATCGGGCCGTGGAATGATTTACGACGAGGCGCGTCGAGAGGCCTTGCAGGCCGCATTGATCCCGTGGGTCAATTCCCTGTTCGCGGTGGGGATCGTCTCTCTGCCGGGGATGATGACCGGACAAATCCTTTCGGGCGTGCCGCCAATGGTGGCGGTCCGTTACCAGATGATGGTGATGTGCATGCTCTTCGGGACCGCCGGGATATCGGCATCCCTTTACCTCCTCCTGATCCGGCCGAAGGATGACGTGGCTGGGACGTAGCTGCGGCTTCTCCCGATAAATCGGGACAGCTACGCTAGAATCTCCCGCACGACGCGGGCTTCTTCGACGCCGGTGAGGGATTCATCGCGGCCTTCGAAGGGGAATGTGAGTTCCTTGTGATCCAGCCCGAGGAGATGCAGGATGGTGGCGTGGATATCAGGGACACCGACCCTGTCCTCCACGGCGGCATAGGCAAAGTCGTCGGTGGCACCGTAAACCGTGCCGCCCTTGATTCCCGCGCCCGCCATCCACATGCTGAATCCAAAGGGATTGTGATCGCGGCCATCACTCGCCTCCACCACCGGCAGGCGGCCGAATTCGCCGGTCCAGACGAGCAGGGTTTCGTCAAAGAGTCCGCGCGCCTTCAAGTCTTTGATCAAGCCGGCGACCGGGTGATCCATCTGGGCGCACGATTTGGTGAGGTTTGCCTTCAGCCGGGTGTGGTGATCCCAGTCATTCTGAAAGAGGAGGACAAAGCGGACGCCGGATTCGACGAGCCGCCGGGCAATGAGACACCGCGAACCGAAGGCTTTGGAGTGTTCCCGGTCGAGCCCGTAAAGTTGCCGCGTCCCAGGGGATTCTTTCGTGAGATCGACACGCTCGACGGCCTCGACCTGCATGCGCGCGGCCAATTCGAAATTCTTGATGCGGGCGTCGAGTTCCGAAAGATCGCGTCGCGTTTCCTGGTGGCGGCGATTGAGCGCCTGGGTGAGATCCAGGTAAGAGCGCTGTTCGCTCTTGGACATGTGGCTCGGCGCCTTGAGGTTCAGGATCGGGGTCCCACCGGGATTGAGGAGAGTGCCCTGATAGAGGGCGGGAAGCCAGGCATTGCTGATGGCGTTGCGCACACGGTAAGTGTATTTGTCGGCCATCGTGACGAACGCCGGCATGTCTTCATTCTCGGTGCCGAGTCCGTAAGTGAGCCAGGAACCGATCGAGGGAAACCCGGAGATAGGGCGCCCCGTGTACATGCGCAGGGATGCTTCGCCGTGATCGATCCGGTTGGTGAACGCCGAACGCACGACCGCGAGGTCATCGACCAGGGTCGCGATATTCGGGAGGAGTTCGGATACCTCGATCCCGGATGCGCCGTACTTTTTGAAAGTAAATGGGCTTGCCATCAGTTTTGTCGAAGGATTCACATCCCGCTGCGTGATGGACATGGGGATCGGCTGCCCGTCGTACTTCTGCAGCATCGGTTTGGGATCGAAGAGATCCATTTGGGCGGGGCCGCCGCCCATGTAAAGGAAGATGACGTTCTTGGCCTTGGGGGGCAGGTGCGGACTCTTGGGCGAAAGATCGAAGATCCCGGGAAGCGGAGTCGACGCGTGGGCGGCGGGCCGACCCGCCAGGATCGATGCGAGGGCCAGTCCCCCAAACCCGCTGGCAGCCCGTGCCAGCATCTGGCGCCGGGTCAGCGGAAACGAATCTTCCAGGGGCGGGAGATAGCGACCCGTGCAGGGGAAGAGGGAGGGGTGCATTTTCGATTTAGGATTTAGCATTTTGCATTTTGCATTCCTGATTTCATCGTCCGCGCCAGGATGAATTAATGTAGCACAGGCATCCTGCCTGTGACTTGGGCTAAACACAGGCAGGATGCCTGTGCTACTTTAGCTTCATTCAACATATAGGAACTCATTGGAGCTGAGAAGGGCTTGGGCGATCAATTTCCACGCTCTTTCCTCCGAGCCTTGGCTGCTATCGGGTGCGTGTCCGCGCAGGAACGCCTCGAAAAGACCGACTTCATCGGGCTCAGGCTCGCGCGCATAGGTCAGCTCAAAGGCGTGATCCAGCCGGCTGCGAAAACTGTCTTCGGGATAGGCGAGGAGCCGCTTCGCCAAGTGATCGCTGCACTCGAGGACAAAGGGATCGTTCATCAGCGCGAGGGCTTGCTGCGAAACCGCCGAGGCGGTGCGCACGGGCCAATTCGTATCCATGATGGGCGCATCGAAAGTGGTGAGAAAACTCGGGAGCTCGGTGCGCTTGGTCCAAAGGTAAACACTGCGACGATGGCGGCCCGGGTCGTTTCGAGCTGGGACGTAACGGCCGTCGAGTTGCTTTTTCATCTCCACGGATTTTCCGAACATGTCTGTATCGAGCAATCCGCTGACCGCAAGCATGCCATCACGAATGGCTTCGGCTTCGAGGCGGCGCCCGGGATAATGCCAAAGGAGCTTGTTGGACGGATCGATGGATTTATGATCGCTGATTTCTGAGTTCCGATTTGGGAGAGAAGGGCGCGAGCTCTGGCGATAGGTGGAGGAAAGAAGAATGAGCCGGTGGAGATGCTTGATACTCCAGCCGCTTTCCACAAACTCGACTGCCAGCCAGTCGAGCAACTCAGGATGCGTCGGCCGGCTGCCACGCGCGCCGAAGTCGTCCGGCGAGGACACGATTCCGGCGCCGAAATGGTATTGCCAGATACGATTCACCATGACCCGCGCGGTCAGCGGGTGCCCGGGACGAGTCAGCCACTTGGCGAACGCCAGCCGCCGCCCGGTGGTATTCGCGTGAGGACCGCGGACCGGGACGCGGAAACCGTCCTCGGGATCGTCCAGCACTTCGAGTACCCCCGGTGCGACCTCGTGGCGCGGTTGTTCGAATTCCCCGCGATGAAGAAACCGTGTCGGCGAGGGATTAACGGTCACATCCCAGAGGCCCCAGATGATATCGGGCAGTGTTTTGTTCTGTTCCTCTTTCAGTTCATCTTCGCGTTTCTTATTGGCCGCGTATTCTTTGGTCATCTCGGGAAAGTGCCTTTTGAGGAAATCCGGATTGACGCCGATTTCTTTGGCGGCGTTGAGCACCTGTTTCTTTTCGGCGAGCGAGCGTTGCCTCTGTGATTTTTTCAGAATGACACGAAGGGCTTCGCGACGGCCGTTGTCTCCAAAATCCGCGAGATGCTCGGTTAGGTATTGGTCGCGGTATTTGTTCTCGATACCGTAATCCTTCTGGTAAATGAGTTCGTCACGCTCGGCGTAGACTTCTTCCTGGTAGCGCAAATATGCCTCGCGCTCCGCGCGATTGAGCAAGGGCACGGCGCGGAAGGGTCCGCCTCCGAAATGATTCCACTGGCCCGGGATCCAGTTTTCCGGATCGTAGGCCGCCTGGAAGATGCCGATAACCTTGTAATAATCTTCCTGGGGAATCGGATCGTACTTGTGACTATGGCAGCGGACGCAGTTCATCGTCAGGCCCATCAAGGCCTTGCAGGCCACTTCGACCGCCTGCTGCTGCGCCGCATAGCGCTTTTCCACCTGGGTGATAAACTGGTTATCCGTGGCGTCCGGAGCACAGCGCAGAAACCCCGTCGCAATCAGTTGCTCTTTCTGTGCCTCAGTAAACTCCTCCACCTCGCGCCAATCGAAGAGTTCGTCGCCGGCAAGTTGCTCGATCAGGAACCGGTCGTAGGGCTTGTCGGCGTTGAACGACCGGATCACGTAATCGCGGTAACGCCAGAAATCGGGGTGATAATTGTCCCCAATGAAGAGACTCGATTCCGCCCAACCCGCGACATCGAGCCAATGGCGGCCCCAGCGTTCGCCGTAGTGTTTGCTGGAGAGCAGGCGGTCGACTAGGTGCTGGATACTGGATTCCGGATGCTCGGCGTAAGCGTCGAGGAAGGAATCCACTTCCTCCGGAATCGGCGGCAGGCCAGTGAGGTCGAAGTAAAGACGCCGAATCAGAGTGCGCGGGTCCGCGTCGGGACTGAGCGAGAGATTTTTTTCTTTAAGTTTCCCGATCGTAAAGTTGTCGATCGGCGTGCGGACGCGATTCGCGGCGCTGACAGCGGGAAGCACCGGGCGCACCGGGGGCTTGAAGGACCAGAAGTTGCGGTCTTCCTCGCTGACACGGGAGACGGCGCGGACGGAGTTGTCGGCTCCAGGCCAGGGCGCGCCCATGGCGATCCACTTCCTGAGGGATTCGACCTTGTCCTTCGAGAGACGCTTTGTCGGCGGCATCTGCAGCTCTTCATCGGCGTAACCGACGGCCGTGAGAAGCCGGCTGTTCTCAGGTCGCTCGGGAACGATTGCGGGAAGCCCGGACTCCCCGCCGCGTAGAAGGCCTTCGCGCGAATCGAGAAGGAAATCACTCTTCAGTTTCTTCGCGTCGGCGCTGTGGCACTTGTAGCAGTTTTCCGCGAGCAGAGACCGGATCTCGGACTCGAAAAAGTCTTCCGCATCCTGATCCAAATCCGGCGCACCCCTGACCGGTGTTACACCGAGAAGGAGCGCGACAAAAATCGCGGGGCCAAGGGGCGCCGCGAAGAGGGAGATACGCGCCACCTGCATTTAAAGGAAACGTAGCCCGGGGGCCCGTTCTTTCCAAGCCCGATCCGCCAGGAAAGCTTCGGGAACCGAAGAACCATCCTTTTCCGCGCCAGGCTGCAGCGCTTCCGGTCTGTGCGTATCGAAAGAAAGCGCCGTCTTGGAAAGCACAAAGAGTGCGACCGCCCACATGGAGGCGGCAAAGACGCGATTCAGGGCCGGTCCGCCGAGGCCCGCACTGAGCCGATGCCCCAGCGTCATACCCGCGAGACCGCCGGCGAGAAACCAGAGGGTGAGCGTCACGGGAATCCCGCTCCCCACAAAGAAATAGGATCCCACCCCCGCGGCACAGATCATGGCGATGACCAGAAGAGAAGTCGCCACCGCGCGATGGATCGCCATCCCGGTGACAAAGACGAGCGCAGGGACGATAATAAATCCGCCGCCCACTCCGAAAATTCCCGTAAGAACGCCGACCAGCAATCCCGTGGGCAGAAGGACCGCAAAGCATTTTCCGGTAAGGCGCAACTCCCCGTGCTCCGAGCGGGCGCACGGTTGATGATTCCGGGCGGGTGAGTTTCCGCCCGACCGCCACATGCGGACGCCGACGACCAGCATGAGCACGGCAAAACCGGCCAGGGTTAACGCGTCCGGCATGCGTGCGCCCAACCAGGTGCCCGCCGGCGCCCCGAGCATGCCGGTGGCGGCAAAGAGAAAGCCGGTGCGCCATTCGACGAGACCGGATCGATTACGGAGCGCGGCGCCGAAGAGCGCCGTGGCGCCGACCGTCGCGAGACTGATTCCGACCGCCTCACGGACGCCGGATCCGAGCACGTATATGAGAAGGGGCACCGCAAAGATCGAACCCCCTCCCCCGGTCAATCCGAGGGACAAACCGACGACGGCCCCGCAAGCGAGAATCAGCCATAGTTCCGCAGGCATCAGCTCTCAAGCGGGAGCAGGCTCCGCCTTGCGTCGCGCCTCCAGCCATTCGTCGAACATCCCGTCCACGTGGATGACGTCGCGGCCTTCGCGTTCCAGCAGGGCGGCGACAAAAGAAGCTCGCAGGCCACTGCCGCAGTGGACGAGCACGCGCCGATCCGATGGAATTTCGTGGAGGCGATCCGCCAGGCGGGTGTAAGGCATGTGCCGCGCCCCGGGGACATTGGCTTTCTCGAACTCAGCGGCTGTCCTCACATCGAGGACGACTGCATCCGGGTCCTCCTTCATTTCTTCGAGAATATCGGCAAGTTCGATCCCCTGCAGGGTGGTCAATTGATCGGCCAATTCCGGTGATTCGAGGACTTCATCCGCAACCGCGAACCCGGAGACCTTGTCCAGTCCGATGCGAATGAGACCACGAACGAGATCATCGACGTCTCTCTCATGATCCATCAACAGGTAAAGCGCGGTTTCCGGTTCGACAAACGATCCCGCCACCGTTACGAATTTTTCTCCAGCCGGCGCAAACAGGGAACCCGCGATATGCTCGTCGATAAAAGCAGAGCGGTCCCGCCGCGCATCGAGCAGGACCGGCGCGTCGTCACGACCGCGCAGCGCGGCGACCTCCGCGCCCGTCATGCGCTGCGGCTGCGGCAATTTTTGCAGGATGGGGGCGCCGTCACGATTCCACTTTTTCATGCGCGCCCAGTAGAGCGGCGGCTCCGGCTGACCCGAGAGAATGAACCCGACGAATCCTTCCTCATCGGAATCGATCGCCTGACGCCAGGACTTGTTGTAGCGGTTTTCGTATCCCACGGTCGAGACGGGCACGGCGCCGAGGGCTTTCCCGCAGGCGCTCCCCGCTCCGTGCGCGGGCCAGATCTGGACTTCATCACCGGTTTCCTGGAAGGCGAGCAACGACTGGTAAAGACTGCGGGCCGCCGGCTCCATGGCGCCCTTCTGACCGGCCGCGGATTCGAGAAGGTCAGGGCGGCCGACATCGCCGACGAAAACAAAATCCCCGGTCGCGATTCCGATCGGACTATCTGCGCCGGCGCCGCCGTCGGTGACGGCAAAAGCGAGGTGCTCCGGGGTGTGCCCGGGAGTATGAATCGCCTTTAGAAAGATGTTTCCGATTCGAAAGGTATCCTTGTCGTGAAGCAGGGTCACGTTGGGCATGTCCTCGGCCCAACGGTATTGCCACTCGTCTCCGCCCTCGGCAGAGAGATAGAGAGTGACAGATTTGTCGCGGCCAAGCTCCCGGGTGCCGCTGAGGTAATCGGCATGGATATGCGTATCCGCGGCGGCGGTGATCCGAAGGCCGTTTTCCAGGGCGATCTTGTGGTAACGATCCACGTCTCTCTGCGGATCGATAACGATGGCCTCTCCGAAAGCCTGGCAGCCGATGAGATAAGAATACTGGGCGAGGCCCGAATCAAAAATCTGGCGTAAAAACATGGTCTTAAGTGGCTTTAGGTTTTGAGCGAACGCAGCAGCTAGTGTGCTGTAACATATGAAAATGGACCCCGGCGTGTTGACTTGGAGGGCGACGCTTGGTCGTCGCCGCGGTCATGACGAAGCATGACCTTCCATTTGGTGATCACATATCAATGTTACACTGCACTAGTCCTGCTTGCGCTGATTCCAGGGCATGCGCGCGATGAGCAGCCCCATGGCGCAGGAATCGGTGATGCCGGCGAAGACGAGACCCGCCCCCACGAAGCCGGCGAGCGCAAACCAGCCCGGATGCAGCAACCAGCCGAGCAGGACTCCGCTGACCACGAGGGCGCCCGCGGCGATGCGCACCTGGCGCTCGAGCGACATGAACTTGCCTTCGCCTCGCACCACGGGGAGGCCCGCGCGTTCCCAGGCGACGATGCCTCCCTCGATGAGGACGGCGTTAGCGATTCCGGCGGCTTCGATTTTCTTGATGGCTTGTTGGGCGCGGTTTCCGGAGCGGCAGAGAATGTAGAGAGGACTTTCGGGATCGCAGTGTTCCCGCACGGTTTCCTCGGAGAGGCGATCCAGGGGCAGGAATCGGGAGCCCTGGACATGCACTTCCGCGTGTTCGGCCGGCGTGCGCACATCCAGGATCCGGACGGCATCGGGTCCCTGGGAAACGAGGCGTTGGTGGAGCGACCGGACATCGGTGGCGCCGTTGACGGTATTGGGTTCGAGAGTGGCTTCCATGGATCTGGCAGTGGCTGGGCTGGGTGTTACGGAAAAAATCCCGCGGGCAGCGGTGACTTGAGCATTACTATATAACTGTGTAGATATATAACAAGCTTTTTCGTTCGATTTTTTTCAGACTCCGCTGACACCCCCCTTCCGCTTGTGCGCCCGCCCGGAAGAAACGCCCTCCCGCCCTGCACCGCCCTCGCTCTGACCACATCGCCCCTGCCCTCGCCACATCGCCCCTCCCCTCCCTCTGGCCTCACGGGGTAACATAAACTGGGACATATGTCCCAGTTTATGTTACGTCACAGACTGAGGCGTGTTCCGCTCCCAAGCTGCGCGCTCGCAAGCTTCGCGCTCCCAGGCTGCGCGCTCCCGGAATAGACTCCCGCAATAGACTCTCGAAGAATCCTCTCGAAAAATTCTCTGGTAAGAGCCTGTCGAAAAAATCGGAGCCCGGGGACGGCTCAGGGCCTGGCGATCTTATAGAGATGGCCGGCGGTGCGCAGGTAAAGGGCGCCATTCGCAATCGCCGGGGAGGCAGTCATGCCCTCGTCGAGCAGGTTTTCCCCCAGGAGTTCAAACTCTTCGGAGGCCTTCACAATGCTGCAGCGGCCCTGCTCGTTGAAAAAATAAATCCGGTCGCCGGCGATCACGGGAGACGCCACGTAAGTGTCTTTCAATCTCTGGGCCCAGACGGTCTCGCCGGTCTTTGCGTCGGTGCAACTCGCGATCCCCCCGTCGTCGACTTGGAAGAGCATGCCGTCATGCAGCACCGGCAGCCCGAACTGCGAGTTGCGCTTGGAGCGGTCCCAGAGGACGTGACTCTCCGTGACATCGCCGCGCGTCGAATCATCCACCTCTACCGCCACCAGGTGGGCCTTGGAGGAACCGGTATTGAGGACGGCCAGTTCCCGGTCTGCCAGCCAGAGCGGACGGACGCCCGCGTTGTAATTCGTGTGCCGCACCGTCCAGAGTTCCTCGCCAGTGCGGGCGTCATACCCGAAAGCGGCGCGGGAACCGACCGAAAGCAACTGGGACTTCTCCCCCACTTTGGCGATCATGGGAG
>JAHEJT010000017.1 GCA_024638765.1 Verrucomicrobiales bacterium | reverse complement strand
GTGCTCGAGGATGCGGGTTTCCAGTTCCTCCACCTTGGCGCAGTCTCCCGCGAAGAGGTTCAACTGGTCGAGCTGAGTGCCGACAGCTCCTTTGAGTCCACGCACTGGGTAGGTTTCGATGATGTGATCGAGGTGCCGGATGGCCCCGAGGAGTTCCTCACCGAACATGGCGATGCGTTTCCCGAGGGTAGTGACCTGGGCGGCGACATTGTGGGTGCGCGCGGTGATGGGGAGATCACGGTGCCGGAGGGCGCGTTCGCGCATGGCGGCGAGGGCGGCGAGGGCTTTGAAGCGGATGACACCCAGGGAGCGGTGGATCTGGAGTTGTTCGACGTTTTCGGTGAGATCCCGGCTGGTGAGACCTTTGTGGATGTGTTCCCTTCCGGCGAGAGCACAAAATTCTTCGATGCGCGCTTTGACGTCGTGGCGGGAGACGCGTTCTCTTTGCATGATCGAGTCGAGATCGACCCGGTCTTTGACTTTTTCGTATTCGGCGATGGCCGCTTCGGGGATTTCGAGACCGAGGCCGCGCTGGGCTTTCATGACGGCGATCCAGAACTCCCGTTCCAGGATGATTTTTCCTTCGGCCGACCAGATGGAGAGGATGTCAGGGCTTGCGTATCGTTCGGCAAGGATATTGGGAATAGCGGGCATGAAAGAGATACGGATTCCACCATCAGTGTGGAGAAGAGGTGGGCGGGCGGAAAGGTTAAAGTCGCAGGCAGCCGCGTTGAAACTTTCATTTACACCCAAAAAGGGCATTGGAAAGCGGCCGGTGCCGGGATGCGGGAACGAAATCAGCGGGATCCGCCGAGTGCACGTTCGAGCTGCTTAAGGGCGGCTTCGGCTTCCCGGACGTTGCGTCTCTTCGTGAGCTCTTCCTGTTCACGTGCCTCGGGTGTCTTTTCCTCCTCAGGACCGGCGAGGCGAATGTTTTCTACCTCGAGTTGGAGTGAATTCTTGCGGATTCGGGAGGGATCGGAGCGAAGGTCGGCGGCTTTCAGTTCCAAGTCGTGAAAAGATTTGGGCTTCGACCTGGAATCGGCGGGTTTGGAAGGGCCGTCGCCGTTGCCGGTGCGGGCGGCGGGTGCGGGAGGCGCTTTCGGAGGCGGTGCCACGGGCTTGGCGACGACAGGAGCGGCGGCGGGTTCAGCTGTCTTCTTCAATTGAAACGGGACGGAGTCCGACTCCCGGGCGGGCCGTTCGGGGCGACGCGAAGGGCGGCGCTCGGAAGGGGCCATCGTCGGTTTGAGCCGGCGCTCAGGCAGGACGGTTTTCTGTCCCGCTGGGCGGGCGAATGGAGTTTCGGGCTCCTCTGTCTCCTGGCTCGGCTGCAGAGGCGTTTCCCGCTTCGTGAAAGGAGGCTCTTTCATTTTGGCGCTGGCCTCGCTGAGCTGGGGAGACAGCTTGACGAGAGAGATTTCTTTTTCCTTGGGGGCGAGGGCCCGCAGCTGGACCTCTTCCGGCTGGTGCGAAGCCGGGCTGCTCCGGGGGACAGCCGGGGGCGCCGATTCCTCGACGACGTTGGCGACGGCGTCAGAGAGTTTGGCTTTGGTCTGATTGAGGAGGGATTTCAGGGAATTGATTTTTTCCAAAGCGCCGGCAAGTTCCATCTCGTTATGGGAACGGATTTCCTCGTAACGGCGGCGGGTCTCATCAAGTTGGGCAGCAGTCTCCTGGGGAAGTGATTTAAGTTCGGCGACTTCTTTCTGATGCTCGGCGAGGTTGGATTTGAAGCGCTGGACCAGATCTATGTTCGCTTGTTCCAGTTCCGCATTGCGCGCCTTGAGATCCTGGAGCTCGGCTGAATCAATGGACGGACGCTGCTCCCTGGCGTCGTGAAGGCCCTGATTTTCCTGTTTTGCCTGCCGTAATTCCCTCTCGGACTCATTGTGCGCGTGTTTCAGCTCTTCGAGTTCAAGAAGGGATGCGTTGTAGGCTTTGCGGAGTTCCTCCACCTCTCTGGTCGACTCTTCGCGGGCTCGTCCCAGGTTGCCGAGCTCTGTTTGCTGGCCGGCGAGCTGAGCCTTGAAGTTTTCGACGAGGTCGATGTTGCTTTTCTGAAGTTCCGCGTTTTTCTCCTCCAGCTTGCCGATCTGCGCCTGGAGTTCCTCGACCGGAGGCCCATGGGGAACGGGAGGAGGGACGGGGCTCGCAGCGTGGCGCTCGAATTCGGCGCGCGCTTCCGCCAGCTCGCCGCTCAGGCTTGCGAATTTTCCCTGAGTTTCCCGCAAGGCGGATTCAAGTGACTCTTTCTGCCGGGCGGACTGCTTTTCTTCCGCGGCCAGGCTAAGGCGCGCCTCTTTTTCGTTGCGTTTGACAGTATCCAGCTCTTCCTGCAGGGAAGCGAGACGGGCTTCGTAAGCGCGGGTATCTCCCTCTTTCTTCTGTTCGAGGAGCTCTTTCTGTCCCTCGAGGGAGTGGGTCCGCTTTACGAGGAGATCTTTTTCGGCCTCGTGCTGAGCGATCCTGGACTCGAATTCGACCATCTTGCTTTCGTTCTGCTTGAGGTTTTCGATGATCAGCTCAAGGTTCGCCAGTTGGCGCTCGAGTTTTTCTTTGCCGGCTTTTTCGGAATTAAACTGGGTTTCGAATTCGAGGAGTTTCTGTTCCCGGGTCCTGAGATTTTCCACCTGGTTTTCCAGCTGTAAGATCTTCTTATCCCGCTGATCGTTTTCGTTCTTGGTAGAAGCGAGCTGGGCGTGGGATTCCTGGAGCCGCGAGTTCGCTTGCTCGAGTCGCGCCTCGATGTCTTCAAATTTGGCGATCCGAGCGCGGAGTTTTTCGTTTTCCTCCTCGCGTGCCGCGACAGTGGATTCCAACGCGCTGGTTTTATCGGCGTAGGCGGTTTTCTGCTGGTCCTCTTGTTTCGCGAGCTTTTCCTTGAGTTCTCGAAGCTGAGAGCCGCTTTCTTCCAAGTCCCTGGATTTCCGATCGAGATCCGCCCGCAATTCCTTGAGTTCTTTTTCGGCATGGGGAGAGGGCGCGGCAGCGGTGGCCGCGGCTGCCGCGGCGATGGCGGTCCCGGGTTTTGTCACGGGTTCCTTGGTTTCGGGAGGCGCGGGAACGGGCGCTGCTTTGGGAGGGGGAGTTTGTTTCGGGGGCGCGGTGGCAGCCGCAGGCGGGACCGCTTTGGCAAGCGGCGGAGAAGGGGATTTGCTTGCGGGAGCCTGTGGCGCGGGCGCGGCAGGCTTGGCGACGGGCGGGGCCGCAGGTTTGCCCGCCGGTTGATCCGGGGTTTCGGCCGGTGCTTTGGCCGAGGGTGGCGGACTGGCCGGTTTAGCGGCAATCACTTTGGCCGCAGGGGCGGCGGGCATGGAAGCCGGGGGCACGGCCGCGGGTTTGTCCACTGCTGGAGCCGCGGGTTTGGCCGTGACTGGAGCCGCGGGTTTGGCCACGACTGGAGCCGCGGGTTTGGGAGCGGGCGATTTGGCGACAACGGGTTGCGTCGCGGGCTGCACGGGGGCGGCGGCCGGCGGGGCTTTCACGGCGTCGGCTGCGGCTTGTTCCTGGCGCCGCTGCCTCCCGGAGGCAACGAGGGAATTGACGGGTTCGCCGGTGAGGTCGCAATCGAGGACGCCGATCTTCAGTTTGTCTCCGCTTTTGACGACGCCTTTTTCGACACGCTCACCATTAATATAGGTGCCGTTGTGAGAACCGAGGTCGACGATTTCGTAGTTGCCGTCCTCCAGCTTGTTAAGTTCCGCGTGAAAGCTGGAAACGAATCTGTCGTTGAGGGCGATGTTGTTTTTGGCTTTTCGTCCGAGCGTGATTTTGTCACCTAACAAATCATAGTCGACGCTCTTACTGCCTTTATAATGAGCGGTGAGTTTGAACATTGTCTTTCTGGGGGGAGGGGTGATGGCCGTTTATTTATTGGAAACGGGTCGGCACAGATTCTGATGGAAGGGAAAGAAAGGAAAGGCGGATGACTGCGCGGTGTGATTTCGAGGAGTGAGAGTGCCACCCCGGGGAAAGCGCGCGCTCTAATGGTTATGGATTTATCAACTAAGCCATGCGGGGTCTGATATTATAGCCCAAGGAGAGGCACCCTTGGCAACTTATTTTAACTAAACTTACTTTAAGTATTTTGATGCGATCGCCCGTGGTCAGGGGCCGGCCCGGAGGGGTGGTCCGCCAGAGCCGAGGGGGAAAACGTGGAGCACGGTGTATTCGCGGATCCCCCCCGCGGGTTTGCTCTCCACGAGTTCGAGAGCCTTGACCCTCCAGTGCGGAAGTGTGAAAGGGGAGCAGTCGGCGATGGATTTGCGGAGGGCGCGTCCTTCGCGGCGGCCTGCGGTCTTGCGAATTCGGCCGAGAGTGAGGTGGGATGTAAAAGCGCGACCGGATTGCTGCGCGGGGGAGGCTCCGGGGATGTGGTGGAGCCCGGCCTGAAGCTGCCGGTGCAAGTGCACGAGGCGGGGGGAGGCGGCAGCGCCGGCGGGCATCCAGATCATGCGGGGGCGGCCGGGAGGACGCGGCTCCGGTGCCTCCAGGGCAAGGTCGAAGGAGACACATTGTGCGGCTGCAGTCGCGACGGCTTGGCAGAGTGTGTCGACCTTATCGGCAGGAAAGGCGGCGATGAAAAGGACCGTGAGATGCAATTGTTCAGCAGAGGTCCAGCGGAGGGGCGAAATTTTTCCTGCGGAGGCTTGCGGATATTCCCGGTCGTATTGTCTTTGAATCGCGCGTTGGATTTCTGCCAGTGCGGGCAAGCAGTCGCCGGGAGGAGTAACAGCGACGAAGAGTCGCCTGGTCCCTTCGGATAGAGGGGCGGCGTCGGTCATGGTCGGAAGTGGCCGCCCGGAACTTCCGGGGTGAGAGGCGTGCGTGGGACCGGTAAGATTTACTTGCTGAGTTCGAGCATGCGGAGGATTGGGGCCTCCGCTTTCTTCCGGATGTCTTCAGGCAGTTCGATGGAGGGGGTCAGGTTGAGCAGGCAATCATGAAGTTTATCGAGCGTATTCATTTTCATGAAGCGGCATTCGGCGCAGCGACAGTTGTCGGTGGGGCCGGGAATGAGATTCTTGTTCGGCGCTTCTTTCTGCAGGCGGTGGAGCATCCCTGCTTCGGTGACCACGATGATATTCTTGGCCTCGCTCTGCCGGCAGAAGTGGACCATTTTTTCGGTGGAACAGATTTCATCGGCGAGGAGGCGGACGGCGTAGGTGCATTCCGGATGGGCAACCACGACAGCGTCCGGATGATCGCGCTTGATGGCATTGATGCTGTCGCGAGTGAACTCGACGTGCACATAACAGGCGCCTTCCCAGAGGTCCATGGGCCGGCCGGTTTGTTCCATGACCCAGGAACCGAGGTTTTGGTCGGGGACGAAAAGAATTTTCCGATCTGCCGGGACGGATTCGACGATTTTCACGGCATTGCCGCTGGTGCAGATGACATCGGAGAGGGCTTTGACCCTGGCGCTGCAGTTGATGTAAGCGACGACGAAGTAGTTGTTCTCTTCATTTTCGTTGAGAAAGGCTTCCAATTCGTCGGCGGGACAGGATTCTTCGAGGGAACATCCTGCGTCCTTGTCCGGGAGGACGACGGTCTTGGTGGGATTGATGATTTTGGCGGTCTCGGCCATGAAGTGGACGCCGCAAAAGGCGATCACTTCGGCGTCGGTCTCGCGTGCCTTGTAGGCGAGGCCGAGTGAATCGCCGACGAAATCGGCGATGTCCTGGATTTCCGGGACCTGGTAATTGTGCGCGAGGATGACGGCGTTGCGTTCCTCTCTGAGCCGGCCGATGGCGGCGGTCAAGTCGACGGATGGGGCAATGTTTACCATAGGAAAACCTCTCCTTCTCACTATGCCGACGATGGGGCGGGATTGCAACCACGTGCGGGGAGAGTCCGCATTCGAAACCCGGCGTGGCAGCGGCGGGTGGCAAGGAGGAAATTCACGCGGGAGAGCGGGCGCCTTCCGGCGGCCAATCCTGTATAAGCTCTACCGGGTCCGGGGATGGGGCTTGCGCCTCTTCTTCTGCGAGCGCGAGCGCGCGCCGGGCTTCCCGGGCTTCTTCACGGGCCTGGGCTTCGCCTGAACAGATGCGAAGTCCCGCGTCGAGCACTCCGCCGGGATTGGTGACGAGGGATTTGGCGAGGACGTCGCCGTGGACGGTGCCCCCCCGATGGATGGTGACAACGCCGGAGCAATAGAAATCGCCGGTGACCTTACCGTAAATCTCCAGCTCCTGCGCGTAAACGGGTTGGAGAAAAGCTACTTGGGCGCGACGCCGGATGATGAGCCGGTTGCACGTGAAGACGCCGAGTATCCTGCACTCCGACTGAAAGACCGCATCGCCTGAGCATTCGACATTGCCTGAGAGCGCACCGAGGACCTTGAGATTTCTGCATTCGAGACTGCTGCCGTGATGAGCCGCTTTCTTATGGATAATGACGTCGCCGCAGGTGCGGATCTTTTGACGGGTTTCGTTCTTTATCTCGACGTTACGCAGGCTGATGTAGGCGCTGCAAGAGGGGCAAATAGTCGAGGTGGCATTGCTGCTGACTTCCTGTGATTCGGCGCAATCGAAGCAGGTGATGGTGCGTGTCTGCAGCTTGGAATTGGCGGAGGAAGCGTCCGTGAGGCCACCCCGGGCCAGGGTCCGTGATGCCCTTGCCAGCCAACCTCCGGAGGAGGAGGGCTCGGCGTCCCCGGCGGGAAGCGCGGTTTCGCCGGCGGGGCGGGCGTGATAAGCGAGGCGCGTGAGAATGCGGCGATCTCTGGACGCAGCCGGCTTGACGGCCTTGCCTTTCGCAATATCGAAGTGCTGGCCGCAGTGACGGCAGAAGGTGGAAACCGCGGAAGCTGATTCGCCCTGGCTGCGCAGGCAGTGGGGACAAGCAACTTCGACGCGATTCTGGCCTCGCCTTCTCAAATTAAGTTGGTACCGACTCCGGTATGGTTCCCTGTGGCCGGCTGCGGACCCAGTTCGAATCACCGCGAATTCGGAGTGATCCGACGCGTGGATGGATTACCCTGCCGCAGCCAGTCGTTTCTCCTTGGAGCTGTCTTCGGAAGAGGAGCTGCCTGAGGGGGAGGGGGGAGTCATGGGCGACTTTGAGGCCGAGCCGCTGGAGCGGGTTGCCGCTGCGCCGACTGTCGAGGTGCCCATGAAGGTGGCGCCCTCCTCGATAGAGAGGGTACCGGCCTTGATATCACCGAGTAGTTCGGCGTTGGACTTGAGCTCGCAGCGTTCGCTTACGGTGATGTTGCCTTCGACTTTTCCGAAGACGGTGACGGCCTTGGTTTTTATTTCGCCTTTGATACGGGCGTTTTCGCCGACCGTGAGGCTGCCATCGGAGGTCACTTCGCCTTCGATTTTGCCGTCGATGATGAGATCGTGGGAAAACTTGAGGTTGCCGTGGATCTCGACGTCGCTGGAGAGGATGTTCTTACTGGAACTCATGGCATTAATTAACTGTTGTGAGGTTGAGGTAGTATGTATGGATTCGCCGGATCGACCTGGGATCGGGGAGAGATCTCCTGGGGAAGAACCCGACCGTGATGGATCCGACCCTTGATCCGATTTGCTATTATCCTGGGGTATAATCTGCTTAAGCACGATGCGTACCCTATCTCACAATAGAGTGGTTTGTCAAAATTATTACTAAGAATTGGGAATAACTCGCACACACAGGAGGCAAAGGAGCGTGTTAGCTGTCTAAATAAAACGGTCGTTATGGTTTTTATTGCGTCTGTCTATTATGCTTAGCCTTGCTTGAAATGGTATTTACACTGGATGCTTCCCTGGGTCTGTTTCTGCTGCTGCCAGTTCTTCCGCCGGATAGGTCCAGATCTCGCTCAGCGTCGGGTGGTAATGCGGGACTGCGGCCAATTGCCCGGCGGTAGCACGAAAAAACATCGCGACTGCGATCTCGTGGATCAATTCCACGGTCTCCGGCCCCACCGCCGAGGCGCCCAGGATCTCACCCGAAGCGGCGTCGGCGATCAACTTCACAAAGCCTTCGGTTTCGCCCCGGATCATGGATTTTCCGTGATCGTCGAAGGGGTAGGATGCGCTGCGAATGTGTCTGCCGGTGACGATGGCTTCCGCTTCGGTGAGGCCGAGGGAGGCGACCTGCGGTTGGGTGAAGATACCCAGGAGCTTCAGCCGGTAATCGATTTCGCGACGGGCGTCGGCCGGCAACTTCCCCAAGTGGACGGCGGCATTGCGGGCCGCAATTTCTCCCTGCTCGATGGCGATATGAACGATTTCGTGGGGACTGCAAACGTCCCCCGCGGCGAAGATATGGGGAACGGAAGTCGCCTGACCGGGGTCGGTGCGGATGCGCGCGCCGTCGACATCGACGCCGGTGGTTTCCAATCCGAGGGATTCGGTCGCGGGAGTGCGTCCGAGGGCGAGCAGGATTTCCTCACTGGTGGCGGACGCGGGATCGCCGCGGTGTGTGTAGTGGACGGTTTTTTCTCCGGGCCCGCCGGTAATTTTCTCGAGGTGGGTGTCGCAGCTGAGCGCGATGCCGCGGGAGACGAGGGCGTTCTCGAGTGCCTCGGAGACATCGGGGTCGAGATTCTTGAGGATCCGGGGGCTGCGTTGAATGACGGCGACGCGCGATCCAAGAGCTTCGAGGTAATGCGCCATCTCCAGGGCGATGGCGCCGCCGCCGAGGATGGTGATGGATTCAGGGATGTGACCGGACTTGAGGACATCGTCACTGGTCCAGTATCCGGTTTCCTCGAGTCCGGGGAGGGGGATGGAGCTGACGACGGAGCCGGTGGAGACCACGATGGTGGAGGCGTGAAGGTGAACGGATTCGGCGGCTTCGCGCGGAGTGACTTCGAGGGTATGGGCGTCCAGGAAGCGGGCGGTTCCACGCAGCAGTTCGAAAGGGCCGCCGGTGAGTTGCGACTGCCTGTAACCGGCGAAGTCGTCGATAAGGGCGCGTTTGCGCTCCTGGATCTTTTCGGGGAGGGCCTGGATGTCTCCGGCGCGAAGGCCGAAGGCTTCGGCGTGGCGCAGGGTAAGGAAGCGGTTTGCGGATTCGATGAGACTCTTGCTGGGCATGCAGCCGCGCAGGATGCAGAGTCCGCCGAGGGGATCGGAGCCGTCGATGACGACGGTATCCAGGCCGAGTGCGGCTGCGGTGTGTGCGGCGGCGTAGCCGGCGCTGCCGCCTCCGAGGACGGCGAATTGGGTTTCGATGGCGCGCATGAGGAAAAGGTTAAGCTTGCATGATATCCAAGTTAATTTAATCTTGCCAATCCCACGGGGAGATCTCGAAATCGGGTCGGAAATTTCCCCTATGGAACCCTATTTTGGCCGCTTTCAAAAGGTTGCCTTTCCGGCGAAATAATTCTTAAATGTCGGGTACCTGAAAACGCGCCGGAGAGGGGCCGATCGGGCGGCAGTTTCCGGACGAAATATTCTTTTATGGCCAAGAGCAAGTCTTCGAAAACAAAAGCGCCAGAAGTGGGAGAGGCAGCAGCCACGAAGGTGGGTTCTTCCCAGGATTACGGGGCGGCGCAGATCGACAAGTTGGAGGGCTTGGAAGCGGTGCGCAAGCGCCCGGGCATGTACATTGGGGATCCCGATGAGCGCGGCCTGCACCATTGTGTCTTCGAAGTTCTCGACAACTCGATTGACGAGCATCTGGCGGGGTATTGCGACCGGGTGGATGTCGTCATTCATCTCGACGGATCCGTTTCCATCAAGGACGACGGCCGGGGGATCCCGGTGGACGAGCATCCGAAGTTCAAGATGCCGGCTGTCGAGTTGGTGCTGACCAACCTGCATGCCGGCGGCAAGTTTGGCCAGGGCGCTTATAAATACAGCGGTGGTCTCCACGGGGTGGGCGCCAAGTGTGTCAACGCGCTGTCCGACTGGTTCAAGGCGGAGGTTTATCGGGATGGGAAGGTTTACTCGATCTCCTTTGAGCGCGGCAAGACCAAACAGAAACTCGAAGTGGTCGGCGAGCTGAAGGATCCGGAGAAGACGGGCACCATGATTACCTTCATGCCCGATCCGACGATTTTTACGATTACGACGGAGTTTAATTTCGATCACCTGGCGACACGCCTGCGGGAACTGGCCTTTTTGAATCCCGGTCTCACCATCGTGTTGACGGACGAGCGGGCGGAGACGGCGCGTTCGGAGACTTTTTTCTACAAGGACGGTATCGCGGAGTTTGTGCGTCAACTGGGCCAGAACAAGTCGGTCCTGCACCGCGACCCGATCGTGCTGAGCGGCAAGCGGCCGATTGATGTCGAGGGCAAGGAGGAGGACATGTTTGTCGACTTGGTGATGCAGTATAACGACAGTTACAACGAGCAGATTCTTTGCTACGCGAACTCGATTCCCAATCCCGACGGCGGCACGCATTTGACTGGATTTCGCACCGCGCTGACGCGGGCCATCAATCAGTATGCCAAGAACAACAAGCTGCTGAAGGAGAAGGATCCGGCGTTAACCGGGGACGATTGCCGCGAGGGACTGGTGGCGGTGGTGAGCGTGAAACTGCCGAACCCGCGGTTCAACGCGCAGACCAAGGTCAAGCTGGTCAACAACGAGGTCGAGGGGATCGTCAATTCCCTGGTTTACGACGGAATTTCAAGTTATTTCGAGGAGAATCCCGCGATTGCGAAAGACTCCGTGATGAAAGTGCTCAACGCGGCGCGGGCGCGCGAAGCGGCGCGCAAAGCGCGTGAGACGGTGCGCAAGTCGGCGCTTACGGGCGGCGGATTGCCGGGCAAGCTGGCGGACTGTTCCGAGCGTGATCCGTCTAAGACCGAGCTTTACATTGTCGAGGGCGATTCTGCGGGCGGTTCCGCCAAGCAAGGGCGAGACCGCCGGCACCAGGCGATCCTGCCTTTGCGCGGCAAGCTTATCAATGTGGAGAAAGCGCGTCTGGATAAGACTCTTCAGAACAAGGAGATCCAGACCATGATCACCGCGATTGGCACCGGGATCGGCGATGGCGAAGCCGAAGGTTCCTTCAACCTTGAGAAGGCGAGGTATCACAAGATCATTATCATGACCGATGCGGACGTGGACGGATCACACATCCGGACGCTGCTGCTGACGTTTTTCTGTCGGCAGATGAAGGAGCTCGTGAAGAAG
Organism: Verrucomicrobiales bacterium; assembly: GCA_024638765.1. Taxonomy (GTDB): domain Bacteria; phylum Verrucomicrobiota; class Verrucomicrobiia; order Verrucomicrobiales; family DEV007; genus JAHEJT01. The sequence goes on along the minus strand of JAHEJT010000017.1, from coordinate 43,662 downwards.
GGATACGTTTACATTGCGCAGCCGCCGCTTTACCAGGTGACGCGCAAGAAGCGCCAGGAATACGTGGCGGATGACGCGGCGCTCAATCAGATCCTGATTAATCTGGCTGCGGAAGACGTCCAATTGAAGAATTGCAAGGACGGCAAGACTTTCACCGATGAGCAATTGAAGGCGATTCTGGAGCTGCTCTCCAAGCTCTCCCGATTCAGCGACGTGATCCAGCGCAATGGCGGGGATTTTGAGGAATATCTCGCGTCCCAGGAGAACAAGACGGGCAAGCTTCCGAGTTACATGGTCAAGGTGCGGGAGGGGAACGAGGAATACATCCGCTATTTCGTGGACGAAAAAGCGCTGGCCGGATTTTCCAAGGAAAATGCCGATTTGAACCTGTTCGGGCGCAGTGCCACCCGGGAAGAAGCAGAGGGAGAGAACGGGGGAGTGCCGCAGGGTTCCAACGGGGACAGCGGGAAGCAGGGGCCGCGGAGGCGGGCGCGCCTCATCGAGGTGCACGAATCGATTTCCATCGAAAAGCTGCTTGTGGAATTGCAGGAGAAAGGATTCGAGGTGGAGCACTTTTCGGCGCAGGACGAGCCCCTTTTCGAAGTGATTGAAGGGGACGGCGATAGCGCGCAGATTCATCCGGTGTTCTCCGTGCCCGAAATCCTGGAGAAAGTAGTGTCGATCGGAAGACGGGGCCTGCAGATCAAGCGATTTAAAGGTCTCGGGGAGATGAACGCCAAGGAACTTTTTGAAACTACCATGGACCCGGAGACGAGGAGGCTGCTGCAGGTCAAATTGAATCAGGACAATGAGGTCGAAGCCGACCAGATGTTTACGATCCTGATGGGTGACGTGGTGGAACCGCGGCGCCAGTTCATTGAAGACAATGCCTTGAACGTCCGCAACCTGGATGTATGAGAGGGGCGGGACCCGGACTGGAGGAAGGTGGACTGAGGGACCCGGGATGCGCGTGTTTTCAAACTTTGAACTTCGACGGCGCGAAAAATGAACAATCTCGTAACGCAGAAATTTAATCGATGGGCCGCTCGATAAGCGAATAGGCCAAGAAACCAAACCGTGGCGGAAGAAGACAACCAGAACCAGAACATCGCTCCGATCAACGTCGCCGACGAGCTTTCGAAATCCTTTCTCGATTACTCGATGTCGGTGATCATTTCGCGTGCGCTCCCGGACGCGCGCGACGGCCTCAAGCCCTCGCAGCGCCGAATTCTGTTCGCTATGAACGACCTGGGCTTGGGTCCGGGCAAACAGCACCGCAAGTGCGCGAAGATCTGCGGGGACACCAGCGGGAATTATCATCCTCACGGGGAAGCGGTAATTTACCCGACCCTCGTCAATATGGCGCAGCCGTGGTCGATGCGGGAATGCCTGGTCGAGGGGCAGGGAAATTTCGGATCGGTGGAGGGTGATCCCCCGGCGGCAATGCGGTATACGGAGGCGCGCCTGACGCATCTCGGTCACACGATGATGGCCGACATGGACAAGGAAACGGTCGACTTCGTCCCTAATTACGACGAGACGCGATCGGAGCCCACGGTGTTCCCGGCGGCTTTTCCAAATCTGCTGGTCAACGGCGGCACCGGGATCGCGGTGGGCATGGCCACCAACATCCCTCCGCATAACCTCGGCGAGGTGGTCGACGGGATCTGTGCGCAGATTGACAACCCGGACATCACCATTGCGGAACTGATGCAGCACATCAAGGGGCCGGATTTTCCGACCGGGTGCACGATCCTGGGGATGCGCGGGACGCACGATTACCTCAACACCGGGCGCGGGAGCATCAAGGTGCGGGGCCGGGCCGAGATCGTGCAGGATGCCAAGGGACGGGAGCAGATCATCATCACGGAAATTCCTTACAATGTGAATCGCGCCACCCTGGTGACGCGGATTGCCGAGCTGGTGAATCAGAAGGTCTTGCCTGAGATCAGCGCGATCCGCGATGAATCGGATGAGAATACGCGGGTGGTGATCGATTTAAAACGGGACGCCCGGTCGCAGGTGGTCCTCAACAACGTCCTCAAGCACACGGCGCTGGAGACCTCTTTTGCCGCCAACATGCTGGCGATTGACGACCGGCGTCCGCGGCTTCTTTCGCTGAAAGACGCCCTGGCCTGTTTTATTGAGCATCGCCGTGATGTGGTCCTGCGGCGCGCGCGTTATCTCTTGAAGAAGGCCGAGGCGCGTGCCGAGACGCTGGAAGCATTCTTGCTGGCGCTGGGTAACCTCGACGATTTCATCAAGATGATCCGCGACTCCGCGAATCGGGACGAGGCGCGGGGAAAACTCAAGGCATACGATTTCACGGAGAAAGCGGCGGAGAAACTGGGCATCCTGATCCGGGATCAGGAGAGTCTCAAGACCACCAAGGGCCGTTACGTTTTCACGGACCGGCAGGTCGACGCCATCCTGGAGCTGCGTCTTTACCAGTTGACGGGGCTGGAGAGAGAGAAGATCAAGGCCGAGTACGACCAGATCATCGAAGAGATTAAAGATCTCCTCGACATCCTGGCACGAGAAGAGCGCGTGCTCGAGATCATCAAGAATGAGCTCGGGGAAGTTAAAGACAAGTATGGGACCCCGCGGCGCACGGATTTTGCGCCCGACGAAGGCGAGATCCATGTCGAAGATCTCATTGCCAACGAGGGGAGCATCATCACGATCAGCCATCTCGGATACATCAAGAGGACTCCGCCCTCGGAATACCGGACCCAGGGCCGGGGCGGGAAAGGGCTCAAGGGAATGGAAACCCGGGATAAGCTCAGCGAGGACGAGGAAGCGGATTTCGTCGAGCATCTCTTCACCGCCAACACCCACGATTACCTGATGTTCTTCACGAACACCGGGCGCGTATTCGCGGAGCGTGTCTACGCGATTCCGGAGATGAGCCGGACCGCCAAGGGCCGGTCCATCCGCAACCTGCTCAATCTGCGGCCCGAGGAAAAGATCGCTTCGACCCTGCGCGTGGAGAGCGAGGCCGGTGGCGACAAGGACAAGACCTGGAACACCGCGTTGCACGTGGTCTTTGCGACTCGGGACGGCACCGTGAAGAAAACGAATCTCAACGATTTCCGGAACATCCGCAAAGACGGCATCATTGCGATCAAGATCGAGGAAGAAAACGAGCTGATCGACGTGGTCATGACCGATGGGAGCAGCGAAATTGTCCTGGCGACCCACGACGGCTTGAGCCTGCGCTGTCACGAAGAGCAAATTCGCGACATGGGACGCGGCACCCGCGGCGTCGCGGGGATTCGTCCGAAGAAGGGGGATTACGTGGTGAGTCTCGCCGTCGTGGACACCGAAGCCACCTTTCTGGTTGCGTCGGAGAAAGGCATTGGCAAGCGCACGCCATTTGACGATTACCGGGTGCAGTCGCGAGGCGGTAAAGGGATCATCACGATGAAGACCACGGATAAGACCGGCAAAGTGGTCGGAGCCCTGGTGGTGCGGGAGAAGGACGAGGTCATGTTGATGACGGACAAGGGGCAAAGCGTGCGCATCCGCGTCGCTGATGTCCGCCGCACCGGGCGCAACACCCAGGGGGTGAAATTGATGGATCTCCGCGGTGGAGAGGCAATCCAGGACATCGCCCGCGTTATCAGCGAAGACGATGAGGCGCTCGATGAGGATGCGGGTGGGGGACCGGAGCCGCCCTCCGGAGATAGGGGTGATACTGAGGGTCCGGAAACCGGCGGCGATGCGGCCACGGAAGGCGGCGGGGCGGCCGAGGAGACGGATCCCGAAGCGAATGCGGGGCCGCAAGAGGCGACCCGGAAAACAGCCCCCAAGAAGAGCACCGCCAAGAAAGCCGTCCCCGCTAAGAAGAAGGCCCCGGCGAAGAAAAGCGGCGCCTCAAAGAAGAAGAAGAGCTGAGCGGGGTCAGAAGCTGATGGGCGCACCCTTGAAAACGCTGCGCATCACTTTGTCATCGGTATCGAGTTCGCCGTATTTCTCGGCGGATTCCTGGGTGCTGAGTTCGCGCTCGCGAATCCGTTTTTCCACGGTGTTCTCCCGCAGCGATTTGTCCCGCCCATCTCCGGGCGTCGAGGCGCAGGCGGAAAGCATGAGGCCGGCGGCGAGGAGCGCCCACCGGGTGGCGATCGGGGGTGGTCCCGGAGCCGACGCGGCGCGCGGCACCATGGGTCGCGGGAAAAAGGCGGTTCCACTCGGGTGAGAGAGCCGGGCCGGAGAAGCCAAGAGAAGCTGGTCAGGAGAAATCGAGGCGGGTCTCGATCTCGTCGAGGCGCTTCTTCTGTTCTTCCTGGAGGACCATCTGATCCTCGTAGCGTTTTTGCCTCTGCTGGAGGAGATTCTCGTAGAGATCGTTGGCAGCCCGGGTGGACCGCTTGAGATAGAAGAGATGCTGGGACTCGAGTTCGTCCGGCGTGGAGGGGATAAGAATTTCCTTATCGAGAATTTGGACGTTGCGGTTGGTGAGGTGGAAGGTTTCCTCCCAGGCCTCCTGAAAAAAGCGACACCACTCGGGAGGCGGCACTGCGGAAAGTTCCAGGTGCATTTCGAACAGCTTCCCGTTGAGATCACGGCACGCCGGTTTGTTGAGTTGCGTAATGCGGATATTGTCGAAGAGAGACATAGAACCAGTAAATCCAAGCCGCCTTCACGCGCTGAAGGTCTGCACGTCAATAAATACTTTCCAAGTGCGTTTCCTGCAACTCAAAACGGTGAATATGATTCATTCCGGGCCCGGGCCGAATCCAGGGTTGATCCCTTCCTGGGGGTCAAATTCCGGCCTTTTCCCGCAGATAATGAAGGGTGCCCCCGCCGGTATCCTCGGAGCCGGGGGTTGAGGTCGGCATTTTTTCACCGGGAAAGAGGATGGTGATGCGGGTGAAACGCCCCGGCTCCCAATGCCCTTCGCGCAGGAGCCAATCGCGCACGAAATGGCCTACGGATTCCCGGCATTCCTCGCGAATTTCCCTCTGCGAAAGGCTCTGTGCCGCCCTTTCGGAGAGCTTCGGCGTCAGGCTGCGCTCGAGTTCCGCGAGATTCTGATCTTTGTCGAAGCGGGCCCAGCCGCTGCGGGTTTTCTTGCGCATCCGCGAGGTATCGATGGCCACGGGGAGGGAGGGCCGCACCCCGGGAGCCCGGACGATGCAGTGGTCGCCTTCGGAACTGAGGGTCCAATCGTCATCGAGACGCAGATGGTAGCGGTAGACGACCGGCACCTGGATTTCAGAAACGGTCGTGCCCAGGGAGATGCGCTCACTCCAGAAGCTCAAGGAAGTGCTGCGACTGAAAGTTTCCAGGGAGTCCGCGGTGGCGACCTCGAGGATGGCGCCGTTGGTCGAGGTGGCCTCGAGGTGATGGAGGCGAAAGGTCTCGGTGATTTTCTGGGTGCCGAACTGGGCGGCGAGCCCGTCGATATGTTCGAGGGCGCCGGCGACGGTGTCCACGGTCTTGAAATATGCGAGGAGGGCGGTGCCGAGAAACGCCAGCACGCAGAGGGTGCCGGCCCCGGCGAGAATCCAGGCGACGCGGGTCCGCGATTGATGCGGGCACGTCGGCGGGGATCCCGCGGGGGCGGGCGCTTCCGGAAGCGGTGCGGCTTCGGTGTTTACGGATCTCTCCGGCATATTACGGTCGCTTGCGGCTGGCGGCGTTTTGCACGGGCGGGGTCCGGTTTCCGCCCGGGGTGTCGCCGCGCGCGGCGGGGTTTGCACCGGCGAGCACTTTCGGTTTCCACACGGGATTTGAAATGGATCCGGCACAGGTGTATTCGAAGAGTTTGCTGACGGGGAGAAGGATGAGGCCGGGCGCCCCCCGGGCGTTGAGCCGGGCGTCGAAATCGATGGAATCGTTCTCGCAATCGATGGTGCCGGATCCCAGAAGCCGGAATCCGGGGGCGAGGGCTTCGAAATCGTCGGTGGCGATGATGCCGTCTTTCATGGTGATATTGGCGCTGGCTTCGCGGGCGATGCTGTGTCCGGCGCCCGACTTGGAGACCACACCGCTGATCAGCTTGGAGAGGGGGCCGAGCACGGGAATCGCGAAGACATCCCCGTTCACGATAATGCCCACTCCCTTTCCGTCGATGTTGGCGCGCTCATTGCCTTCGCCTGTGAAATTGAAATAGCCCGTGAGTTCGCCTTCTGTTTCCTCGTGGTATCCATAAAGGGCGGCGAGATCGTGGAAGGCGACAGATTTCACATCGACCTTGGCGACGTAGTTGTTTCGGGAGGAGAGGTTATCGATGGAGAAATCGGTGTTGAGCTTTCCTCCGAAGAGGTTGCCCTGGATATGGGCGGTGGAGAGGCTGTCGCCCTTGAAATGGAGATTGGCCTCACTGTTTTCGATGGAAAGGGGTTTACCGAGGAAATCGTAGCCCACGGGATTATCGGCGGAGACTTTCACCACGAGATCGGTGGCCTTTTTGCCTTTGGGATCGATGGTGCCGGCAAGGCTGATGGCGGGGGGGCTCGTGAACCGGTAGCGGGTGAGGTGATCGGCGATGCCGGCGCTGAAGCAGCGCGCGATCTCGGGGGGATGGAGCCTGCCCCGGGCGCCATGGATTCGGCTGATCTTGCTCTCCATATTATAGTCCAGGCGATCGACGGTGGCCGAGCCTTCATCCCGGGTGATCTTGATCTTGGTGTAACGGCGGTCGCGCCGGTTGATTTCGGCATCGGTTTCGAATCGCTTGATGGGAACCCCATTGAATTCAAAGTCGCGGACATCGATTTCGGCGAAGCTATGCCACGTGGACATGTCGAAACTGGGACCGCTGCCTTTCGCGCGGAAGTAAAGGCTGGATTCTTCATCCAGATCGACCTTCCCCAGGAATTTGCGCGTGCCTTCAGTCTTGGCGAAGGTGGCGAAGACGGAGGGATCCATTCTGAGATCCGCTTCGTATTCGATGCCGCCGGGACCGTAGATGGCGTTGGCGGCGAAGCTCCCCGTGCTGTGAGATAATCTGATGTTACGGAAGTAGTAACGGTCTTCCCGGATGCCGAAATCGACCTTGAAACCGTCGAAGATGACCCCGTGACTGGCGAAAGTGTCGCTCTCAAAGGATCCCACGGCACGGATGGGGAGTCGCCCGGGTCGATCCGGCGCCGGGCGCAAAAGGACGTCCGCTTCCATTTTCAATTTCGGCGCATCATAAAACACGATTTCTCCGAGGGACTGATTATTGACGAACGAGCCGAAGAGGGCGTGGATATCCAGATCCGACTCCAGTTTCAGGGGAATGGTGTCGCTTCCCCACTGGTATTCGCATTGGGCGCGGAGCACTCCCTTCTCGTCTTTCATGGTGAACTCCTTGACGGCGAGCCGGGTCCGGGCCAGTTCGATACGGGCGTCCAGCTCCCGGCATAGGAAGTTGCCTCGCTTCAGGTCGGTGGCGGTGATGCGGGCGGTGCCGCGCAGGTTGGCGGGGTCATCGAGGTCTCCGGCGAGCTCGATATCGATCGTCGGAGGAGTTTCTTCGGGGAATTCGAGTTTATCCAGTTCCACGACGGCGCGGTGGAGGAGGTGCCGTCTTTCCTTGACGATTTCGAGTTGGTTGGCGGCCTTTTGCTCAGGGGACTCTTCGGGCGAAGTGTCGCCGGGCTCCCTCACCACGGGCCTGGGTTTGTAGAGATAGCCGTGGACGGCGACGCGCACTCCGTGGAGATTTCCGGTGGCCTGACTGATTTCCACGCGGTCATCGGGCATCAGGATGCGGGCGTCAAAATTCCGGATGACGAGGCGATCGCTGCGCGGATCTTCGGGATCGATGGGAAGCGAGACGTTGGCCTTACGGATATCGATGGTGTTGAGAAAAAAATCTTTTTCGAGGAGGCGGATGAAGTCGACGTCCAGGATGATGCGACTGACGGCGGCGAGCAGTTTGCGTCGATTCTTGTCCTGGTAGAACATGACATCCCGGGCCACGAGCCCCTGGAAGGGATCCAGAGTCAGCTTGCCGATCGAGGCCTCGATTCCGCGCTTCTCGAACTCGGTGTTGACGAGGCGGCGCCATTTCTTGGTGAAGCCCTTGTCGTAAGCATAGACCGCGGCCCAGCCTGCTCCCGCAATGAGCACGAGGGTGAAGATCAGCGTGAGCTTTTTGAGGATGCGCATATGGCCGGGGCGCATGCCGCCGGGCCGGGGATCCGGCCGGTGGTGCGTCAGGGAGTCCGTCGAGGTCTCCCAAACCCCCACCAATGTGCCTCAAGGGGTGCTTTTTTCAATCCCGCAGTGAGACTTGTCTCTCAAAAGTGGTTGCCAGGAAAAGGTGGCTTGGAGCGTGGATATCGAGGTCTGCCCGCGGCGACCGGGATTTTCCGGGATTTTTCAATCTTCCAGGTAACTATTTTCGGGACGCGGCCTAATTGAATTGCTCATTGTGCGGCCATGAGGTTTAATGTCGGGGATTTCAATGTTGGAAATCTCGGTCCTTGGCAGCGGCAGTTCAGGAAATTGCGCCCTTGCGCGCACGGCACAAACGACCCTGCTTGTCGACGCCGGGTTGAGCGCCCGTCAGATGACGCGGCGGCTCGAAGCCCAGGGGGTGGATCCCGGCGCGCTCGACGGCATTCTCATCACCCATGAGCACGGGGATCACACCCGGGGGATAGACGTCTTCTGTCGCACCCGGAGGCTCCCCCTCTATTGCACGGCGATGACGCGGGAGGTCATCCAGGACTCCATCCGGGCTCCCATGGAGTGGCGGATTTTTGAGTCGGGACAGGCCTTTACCATTGCGGACCTCGAGGTGCAATCCTTCCCGGTGCCGCATGACGCCGTCGATCCCCTGGGATTTGTCATCCGTAATTCCACGGGGGCGGTCGGGGTAGTCAGTGATGTGGGCCATGTCACCAACCTGGTGAAGACGCATCTGCGCTCAGTGAACGCCCTGTTCGTGGAGTCAAATTACGACGAGATCATGCTCCAGAACGACACCCGGCGGCCCTGGCCGACCAAGCAGCGAATTCTATCGAGACACGGGCATCTTTCCAACGACCAGGCCGCGGAGATGATCGCGGAATCGGCCAGCGAAGCGCTGCGTCACGTGATCCTGGGTCACCTCAGCCAGGATTGCAATGATCCCGGAGTGGCGATGGAGACAGTGCGGGTGCGCCTGCGAGAGGCTGGGTTCCCGGAGGTTGAAGTGTCCTGCGCCCACCAGCAGCATCCCACCGCGTGGATCTCCGTGGGGGCGGGTGCGGGCACAGATGCGCTTGCGCCCGAAGCACCGGATACCGGGGTAGAGCAGGGGTCGCTGTTGTAGGGTAGCCGTCACGCTCCGCGTGACGTTTTCCTCACGCGGAGCGTGAGGGCTACTCTGGCTCGCACGAATCGATGGTTGCAAACGGATGCCGGTGCGGCGATTTTCCCGGCGAGGAATTCGAAGACTGGAATGAGCAAGACACGTTTGCAGCCTGAATTTGAGGAGTTCCAGCGTCGTGCGATGGAGGGAAACCTCGTTTCGGTCTTTACGGAACTGGCAGCGGATTACGAGACACCCGTGTCCGCCTTTCAAAAAATCAGCGGCGACGGCCCCTGCTTCCTGCTGGAGTCGGCGGAGAAGAGCGATGAGATCGGGCGCTTTTCGTTTCTGGGGAGCGGTCCGCGCCTGGTTTTTTCGAGCAGGGGGAACGAGGTCACGGTGCAAGAGAATGGTGAGAGCCGGGTTTTCGAGGCGGAGGGTGATCCTTTCCGCGAGCTCGAGACGCTCATGGAGAAATTCGTGCCGGTGGCGAACGCGGAGCTGCCTTTTGCCGGCGGGGCGGTGGGATACCTGGCTTACGACGCGGTCCGCTTTTTCGAGCCCACGGTGGGAGACCCGCCGGCGGACGACCTGGGGATTCCCGACATGGTGTTCCTGCTCACGGACACTCTCATTATTTTCGATCACCGCTACCGCAAGATGCAGGTGGTGGCCAATCTGTGCCTGGACGATTTTGGGGACCCGGAGGAAGCCTACGCGGCGGGCCGCGAGAAAATCGATGCGCTCATCGCGCGCCTGGAACGTCCCCTCCAGGTCAAACCTCTCAATGCCTTCGAGCCGCCGGGTGCCTCCGATCCGGCGCCGCCGGTGAGCAACACGACGCAGGCGGAATACGAGGACATGGTGCGCCGGGCCAAGGAATACATTTACGCGGGCGACATTTTCCAGGTGGTGCCTTCACAGCGGTTCGAAGCGGACTATAACGGCAGTCCTCTGGACTTTTACCGGGCGCTGCGGCACGTCAATCCGTCTCCCTACATGTTCTGCCTGCAGTTCGATGAGGACTTTTCGCTGGTGGGCAGTTCCCCGGAGGTGCATGTCCGGGCCATCGGAGGCAACGTCGAGATCCGGCCCATCGCGGGGACGCGCTGGAGAGGCAAGACGCCCGAAGAAGACGCGGCCCTGGCCGCGGATCTCCTGGCGGATCCCAAGGAACTGGCGGAACATGTCATGCTGGTGGATCTTGCGCGCAATGACGTGGGAAGGATCGCGGAATACGATTCCGTAAAGGTGACGGAGTTCGAGATCATCGAAAAATACAGTCACGTCATGCACATCGTCTCGGACGTGATCGGGAAACTGGCCGCCGGCAAGAGCGCGTACGACGTGATGCGGGCGACATTCCCGGCGGGGACGGTATCGGGTTCGCCCAAGGTGCGCGCCATGCAGATCATCAACGAGCTCGAAAAGAGCAAGCGCTGCGCTTACGCGGGGGCGGTGGGATATTTCGGGTATGACGGGAACCTGGATTCCTGCATCGCGCTGCGGACCGCGGTGTTGAAAGGGGGAAAAGTGTACGTGCAGGCCGGGGCCGGCGTGGTCGCCGATTCGGTGCCCGAGCGCGAGTACGAGGAAACGGTCAACAAGGCGATGGGGTTGCTGCGCGCCGTGGCACGCGCGAAGCAGCTTGGGAGCGGCTAGCTGGAGATTTTTTTTGACCGCAGATTACGCAGATTGATCTAGATTCAGTTCCTGACACCTGATCCGGCCACTATTTACTACTCACTATTTACTTAAAAAAGTGCTCCTCGTCATCGATAACTACGATTCGTTCACTTACAACCTCGTCCAGTATTTCGGGGAGCTGGGGGCGGAGATGGTGGTGCGGCGCAACGACGAGATCAGCGTCGAGGAGATCCGGAAGCTGAACCCGGAGAAGATTTGTATCTCGCCGGGGCCGTGCACGCCGAATGAGGCGGGGATCAGCAACGCGGTGATCGAAAATTTTGGAGAGAAAACGCCGCTCCTTGGAGTCTGTCTCGGACACCAGTGCCTGGGGCAGGTTTACGGCGGCGAGGTGGTGCGGGCGGATCGCCTGATGCACGGAAAGACCTCGATGATTGTGCACGACGGGAAAGGATTGTTCGAAGGCTTGAGCAATCCGTTCGAAGCGACGCGGTATCATTCGTTGATCGTGAAGCGGGAGAGCGTGCCGGATTGTCTGGAGATCACCGCCACCTGTGCCGAGGACGAAAACGAGATCATGGGACTGCGGCACAAAGAGTATCCGGTCTACGGGGTGCAGTTCCACCCGGAGTCGATCCTGACGGCGGAGGGGAAGCGGCTGCTCGAAAACTTTCTGAAGATTTAACCACGAAAGACGCTAAAGACGCGAAAAGGGAGAGAGGGCTTTGTTCTCTTAGGCCTTGGCACCGAACCCAATTCCAGGAAATTTTTTTTCGCTTATTTGGCGTCTTTCGCGGTTTCTAAATCTTTGGTCTTTGGCTTTCGGAAGATCATGAAGTGTTTGCTGGGGAAGAAGCCGAGGGCTTCTTTGCGTGGAACCTCAATCACAGGACCCGATTCCAGGACAAAACATCTTGACATTTCAATAAAAAGCATCATGATGTCCCTATGAGAACCACATTGACGCTCGACCCCGATGTGGCGGAGCGGGCCAAGGCGGATGCGGCGAAGATGAAGCGGTCCTTCAAGGAGATTATCAACGCCGCACTGCGTCTCGGCCTGGATCGACTCGAAAAAGCGCCGGCACCAGTGGCGTATCGCACCGAGCCGCGCCCGATGGGATTGCGGAAGGGATTGAGCTACGACAACGTCGGCGAATTGCTGGCGCAATCCGAGAGCGAGGATTTCAAATAATCGACGCCGGATGATCCTGGTCGATGCCAACATCCTGCTCTATGCGGAGGACAGTCTTTCGGCGCGTCACGATCGAGCCCGGGAATGGTGGGACGCGCAGCTCTCGGGGACGGAGACGGTGTGCCTGTGTTGGCAGGTGCTGACGGCATTTGTGCGGATCGCGACGAACGCGCGCTTGCACGAGCGTCCGCTTACGCGCGCGGAAGCCACGGAACGCGTCGATAGCTGGCTCGCGCAGCCCTGCGTGCGGCTCGTGACGGAAACCGACCGGCACCGGGAGATCCTGTTCGAACTCATGGACGAAGCGGACGCGACCGGGAATCTCGTCATGGACGCGCATCTCGCGGCATTGTCGATCGAGAACGGGTGTGTGCTCTGCTCTTCCGATCGAGATTTCGCGCGGTTCCCGTCGCTGAAGTGGGAGAATCCGTTGGGCTGATTCACGATGATTCCCATCCCGGAAGAGACGAATCCGATTCATCGATCCGTAGAATTAATGTTATGATTTCACTATGAGAACGGCATTGCGCATTGAGGACGAGTTGCTCGCGGAATTGAAGGAGCGCGCGGCTAAAGAGAAAATATCATTGGAGGATTGGTGAACAGTCTCTTGCGCTCTGGGTTGCGGGAGCGGTTTCACGAGAAACCAGTGGCGATGGGCGAGGCGAAAACGGATCTCACGAAGGCGCTTCGCCTGTCTGACAGTTTTGAGGACGACGAGTTCGAGAGCAATCATTCGCGACGGAAGTAGGGCTGCGCGAAGAGCAGGGCACGGCCGGGAATTTGACGAGCGATGCCCATCTTGCGGCGATCGCGATTCAGAACGGGGCGAGCCTCGTGAGCTTCGACGCGGATTTCGGGCGGTTTGAGGGCTTGCGCTGGGAGAGTCCGTAGGGCGGTCGATTCCTCACTCATCCTCTGGGACGATGGCGAAGATGTGGGTGGAGGTGATGGTTTCGTCTTCGGGCATGGAGGATTAAACCGCGAATGGACGTTTTAATTTAACCGCGAAATACGCTAAAGACGCGAAAGAGGGATTCTGCTTGGCTCGCTGCGCTCGCTGGGGAAAGGGGGACAGGCAAGATGCCTATCCTACTTTGGCTTCGGACAATCTGAATCGATCCGAGGTTTTTCGCTTATTTCGCGTCTTTCGCGGTTTCATTTTTTCGGAAAAGTTTGGCTCGCTGCGCTCGCGAGGTGAAGGGCACGGGCGAGACGCCTGTGTCACTATTTTGGCTTTTGGAAGATCATGAAGTGCTGGGAGGGGAGGAAGTCGCGGGTTTCGAGGTGGGTGAGGCCGACGGCGGCGGCTTCTTTTTTCACCTGGGCCTGGGTCATCTTGTGGAGGGGCTTGATGGCGACGGTGGGGTCTTCCTTGCGATACTCGATCCAGATGACGCGGCCGCCCGGTTTGATGGCTTCGACAATGGACTCCATCATTTCGCGCGGGTGCGAGAACTCGTGATAGGCGTCGACCATGAAGGCGAGGTCGACGGTGTCCTCGGGGAGTTTGGTGTCCTCGATGGTGCCGTGGTGGGTCTCGATATTCTTCATGCCGAGTTCCTTTTCCCTCTCCTCGATAAAGGCCAGCATCTTCTCGTTGATATCGACGGCGATGGCCTTGCCCTCGGGGACTTTTTTTGCGACGCGGAATGTGAAGTATCCGGAGCCGGCGCCGATATCGGCGACGGTGTGCCCGGGTTTGAGTTCCATGTTCTCGACGACTTTGCCGGGGAGCTCTTCGCGCTCGCGTTCCGGCCGTTCCAGCCAGCGGATCGCGCCGTGGCCCACGACCTTGGCGATCTCGCGGCCCATGTAGACCTTGCCGATGCCGTCGCGGGTGGGTTCGCGCTGGGTGTAGTGGCTCGATTCTCGGTTCTCGGTTCCCGGTTCTCGGTGGTTTGGAGCGGGGTCCTTGGCGGTGATTTGTTTTGAATCACTGCCTTCTTCGCCAAGGCTTCGCAGGCCAGGGAGGACAGCCGCCGTCGCCAAGGCTATGGCGGCCAGGCGCCGGACGCAAAGGGCCGCAGAGATGGTTGGGAGAGATTTCATTCGATTCTCTGAATACTGAATACTGATTACTGAACACTGAAACCTGAACACTGAACACTGAACACTGAACACTGAACACTGAACTACTCGCTCACGCTCGCAGCTACTTTTTTGTGCGGAGCTTCAGGTGCACCTTGGCGACGGCGCCCATGTAATGATCCTGGGCGTAATCCACGGCGGCTTTGCGGATGTGATCGAGGGAGGTTTTGGCGTCGCCGAGGGCTTCGTGGTAAAGGCCGAGGTAGAGGTGGGCGTAACAGCGGGCGTTATCGCGATCGCCGGAAGCGGATTCCGCGGCTTCGATGACGGCTTCTTCGGCACCGGTGCCTTTAAAGAGCGCGTGAATTTCTTTCATGGGGACGCGGCGGTCGGCGGTGATTTCGATGAAGCGTTTGCGGGCTTCATCCGGACCGAGGTCTTTCACCTTGGATACGCAGAGGAAATGCCAGACGGCGTTCTCGACGTCCTGCGGGTTCACGGTCTGGTGAGTCTCGAATTGTTTCTGGCCGTCCACGAAGCGGCCGGCGTAGTAAAGAGAGATGCCGCGCTGCCAGTGGTGAGGTTTACTCCGGGGATCGTACTTGAGGAATTCGTCGAAATCGGAGATGGATTCGGCGATGCGGGCCGCGCGGAACCGGGCTTCGCCCCGTCTCTGGAACGCCTGGGCACGGAGGCCGGCGATTTTTTTATCGGACGGATTTTCCTGGAGAATTTTGTCGCTGATGGCGATGGCGCGGTCGTAATCCCGGTCGGCGAAGGCTTTGGCGGCAGTGACGGGGAGGTCGCCGGGCGGGGCCCCGGGACTGGGCGTGGCGGGGGCGGCGAGGCAGGCGCCGAGAAGGACGGCCGGGAGACGGCGCGGAGAAAAAAGGCGTTTCAGGGGATTGGGAATCATCGGAATTCAGGATCTCCGAACCATTTTACGGCATCGAGGCGCAACTTCTGGAAGGGGGCGGGGTTTTAGTGGATAGAAAATCAAACCCGGAAGACGAATCTCCGGCAACCCTGAAAGAAAACAAACCAAACCATGAAAAAACTGATTACGATTACAGGAATCTGTTGTGCCCTGGCGTTGCCGGCCCTTGCGGGTCCGGGAGCCGATGGAGATAAGAAAGGCAAACCCGGCGGACCGGCAGGCGCGGGGGGTAAAGGAAAAGGCGGCAAGCGTCCCGATGCGGCGCAGGTGTTCCAGCATCTGGATGCGGACAAGAGCGGCGGCATCAGCCTGGAAGAATACAAGAACGGACCCATGGCCAAGCGCGCCAAGGATCCGTCGATGGTGGAACAGCGTTTCGGGCGCATTGACGCGGACAGCGACGGCAATATAACCAAGGCGGAGATGACCGAAGCCTTCAAGAAGATGGCCGGCCAACGCGGTCAGAGGGGCAAGGGCGCAGGTCCCGGCGGCGGCAAGAAGCGTCCTGGCTCGGATGATACCTGAGGTTTATCTCAGCGCATTTCAAATCGAAATCCCGTCGTCCCTTCTGGGGCGGCGGGTTTTTTTATTGTGTCACAATATTCACAATTCACCGAGCTGGGAGCCGATGACTTCCGCGATACTGGATTCGACTCGAAGGATGAGCTGCTCGCGGCGTTCCGCGATCTCTGGATCGTCTGCGAGGTTCTCGAGAATATCGAGGGCTTTGCGATAATGGGAGAGGGCGGTGAGATTGGCGCCGGGGATGTCGAAATCGATGGCGGAGCCGAGCTTGGCGAAGTTATCGGCGACATCAAGTTGCCAATCGAGATTGGCGGGATCCTGCTGTGAGAGTCGCTCCCGGATCCGGAGGCTGTTCATGAGGCTGAGCTGTGCATCCAACCGGTTGTCGAGCGCGAGATGGACTTGGGAGAGCTTGTCCAGGGTCGAGGCGATCTTTTCCTGTGGAAGGGTATTGCGTCTGTCGAGCGTCACGAGGGCCCGGTAATTCTCCAGGGCTTCAAGGTAATTCTCCGCGGACTCGTCAAAGTTCTCTTTGGCGAAGTGAATGTCGCCAATCGACTCGAGGACGCCGGCGATCCTCTGCGTCAGGGGGCGGGTCCCCTGGGGGCTTCCGGCGCCGAATCGCGGGCCGGGGCCGGGCCCGCGACTTGAAAATCCACCGGGGGGACCTCCGCCGCGCGGCATCCGGCCGACGCCGGGTTTGCCGGGAATTTTTGAACCCTGTTTGTCGGAGGCGGCGCGGAATTCGGCTTCCGTGACGCGCATGAGTTCGAGAGCTTCCTCGAAGTGTTCGAGCGCGGAATCCAGATCGTCTCTCTGCTGGTTTACCTCGGCGATACGCATGAGACACGCGACCACGGATTGTCGCAGCCCCGGGTCGAAGTCCCCGCCGGCCATGTCAATTTGCTGGCGATGGAGTTCGAGGGCGTGATCGTAATTGATGAGGGCCTCGTCGTAATGGCCCTTGGCGAGATGGACGTTGCCCATGTTGGTGAGGCTTTGGGCGGCGTAAGTCTGAAGTTTGGAGCTTTCGACATCGTTCTCCAGCAGCTGGAAGGCGATATTGTAAGCTTTCCCGTAGTGTTCTATAGCTTGGTTGTAATCGCCCTGGCTGAAGGCAACGTCACCGCGGCTGTTGAGAAGTCCGGCCAGGATTTGCAGGGTCCGCGCGGTCGGCTGATCCTTGGCAAGGGAGGAGAAATAAGTTTCCGCGTTGCTTGAGACGTGTTCGAGAAGCTCCATGCGCCCGATGGGCTTGAGTTTTTCCCCGAGGTCAAAAAGGATAAAATTGACGAGTTCTTCCGCGTCTCCGCGCGCTTTCTTTTCCGCCTCGGAAGCGCGGTGGGCGTTTCGCATCTGGGTGAAGGCGAAACCGGTGGCTCCTATGGCGAGGACGGATAGGGCGGCAAAGGTGCCCACGAGCCGGTGGGCGCGGCGCGTTTGTTTCATGCGAGTGATAGCGCGAAGGGCGGATGCGGTTTCACGCATGTCGGAGTAACGCTTCGTCCGATCGAGGGAGAGGCATTTCTCGATAACGGCCTTGAGCTCGATATCGACGGTCTTGCTGCGACTGATTTTTCCCGGCCACACCGTTTTGGGTTCCTTCTCAATCATGTCGGCGAGCTCGCGGGCGTTGATGCGCCCGGCGAGGGTGCCTTCGACGATGGATTGTTCGGTGGAAGCATCCACGATGGTGGCGTCAGGATCGCCGTCGTCGTAGACGAGTTCACTGAGATCCTGGAGCCTGGGAAGCTTGCCGGTGATGAGCTTATAGGCGAGCGCCCCAAAGCTGTAGACATCCCATTTAAAGCCGCTGCCCTCGGTGGAGTCGTGTGGGGCGCGCAGTTGTTCGGGCGGCGCGTAATAAGGGGTTCCCGCAGCCTCGAAGGTTTCCACGCCGCTGCCGCGGCTCTGACCGAAATCACAAATCTTGACGCGCGGCGGTGATTCGTCGGTGAGCAGGACGTTACTGGGCTTGATGTCGCAATGAATGATATGGTGGCGGTGCAGGTAAGCGAGGGCGTCTGCGATTTCTGAAATCAGGCGCCAGGCTTCCCGGGCGTCCACCCTGCCGCAGAGATCTTCGAGGGTGCGCCCGCGCCAGGTATGGTGAGAGGTTTCCCCGGCGTGAAGCCCCATGGCGTAATAGGGGGCATCTGCGGTGAGATCGAAATCGTGGAGAGTGACGATGCCGGGGTGTTCGGCGACGGACGACAGTTTTTCCAGTTCCCGTGCGACGGTGGCGAGATCAACCTTGTGCGGTTTGAAAATCTTGACGGCGCGATCGCTGATGCCGCGATATGTCGCGCGATAGACGACGCCGTAAGAGCCTTCCCCGAGGGGAGGCATGTGGATCTGGTAGTCTTTGAGCTTTGGGCTCTGGGGTGGCGCTGGCATGGCGACGCTCATCGGCGTTGGTCTGGCTAGGTTACCATGGAAACGGTGCTTCGACACCGCGTATATCGAACTAATTCAGGGTCAAGCGAATTCACTGTGATTAAACCGCGGCAATGGCCGGGGGTTGTCGAAACCCGGGGGAGATCAATGCGCTCGCCTGGGGCGGACCAAGGGAAACGGTGTCTAGGCGCCAGGGGGGGATTTGCCATGACGCTGTTCTCAGGGGAACTGTTCCACGGAGAAGAGCTCGATGGGATTGGCGCGGCCTTTAATTGGCTGAGCACCCAGGGAAGCGCAGTATTGCCGGCCGGCTTCCCAATTGTCGAGGAACGCGGCGGAAACAAGGACAGGGGTGTCAAGGGTCCGGGTGAGTTCCTCAATTCGGAAACCGAGGTTGACGGCGTCTCCGAGAAGGGTGAGCTCGCCTTGGCCGATTCTTCCGGAAGCCACTTCGCCGAGGTGGAGGCTGATGCCGGATTGGAAGCCGAGGCCTTTTTCTTCGAGGATACCTGCGTGTTGATGTTGAATCCTGTCGCAGGCCTGGAGCAGGCCCGAGGCGGCCTGAAGGGCCTGGGTGCGGGCTTCGACTCCGACTTGCGACCAATAAGCCAGCACGGCGTCGCCGATGAACTTGTCGATGGTGGCTCCGTATCCGCCAAGAATCTCATCGCAATCGCCGTACCAAGTGCCGATGGCCTGCGCGAGTTCGTCCGCAGGAAGGCTTTCCGCCAGCTGGGTATACCCGATGATGTCGCTGACAAGGACAATCACCGGCATCTTGCGAATCAGGGGAATGGTGGCGCCAAGATCGGCACTCTGATCCGGTGGCGACGGCCCCTTTGCGGATTCGAAGCGGAACTCAATGTCGGCGATTCGGATGACATCTTCGTTCTCGAGTTTACGCGTGGTGGTGACGCGATTGCGGTTGAGGTAGCTGCCATTGAAACTGCCGAGGTCGTAAAACCAGCAGCCGTCGTCCTGTTCCCGGATCATGGCGTGACGCCGTGAGGCGCGCGGGTCGGAAATCTGGACATTTGATTCGGGACTTCGGCCGATGAAGACACTGCCGCCCAAATTCCATCGTTCTCCGGTGGCGAGATTGACGAGATAGGCTGCCATGGAGTCGGGTTTGCGCGCGGTGACGGAAGAGAAGCTGGGGAGAAGATAGCAGAAAGAGGGTGCCGGTGGAAGAGTGGGGTGAGACGAGTCCAGAGTCGAGAATCGGGAGAAAGGAGCCCCGGCGGGTCGGGCTTACGTGGGCGCGGGGTTGCCCTGCGTTCACTTTTCAGCGAGAAGGTAAGCTAGGAGATCGCTGATTTCACCCCGGGTCATCTGCTCGAGCAGGCCGGGAGGCATGAGGGATGCCTGGAGTTCCTGATGGCCGAGGATATCGGGTTTTGTGACCGAGAATTCTTTGCCGTCGAGACCGAGGTAAGTTTCCCGGGTGCCGCCTTTGCGCAGGGGGAGCCCCATCAGAGTCGAGCCATCTTTCAGGTTTATCTGCCAGGTGAGAAACTGGGGCGCGATCATTGCGTTCGGCTGGAGGATGGACTCCAGCAACCACTCGCGATCGGCGCGCTTCCAGATGGTGGTGAGATCTGGGCCCACGCGCACGCCCCGGCCCTCCATCCGGTGGCAGCGGTAACAAGTGCCGACCTTTGGATGGAAAAAGAGGCGGCGCCCGGCTTCCGCGTTGCCGGCGGCCCCGCGGAGATACTTATCCCACGCCGGCAGATCGGCGGGGGAAAGCCCCTGACTGCCGGAGGGCACGCGCTGCAGTTCCGCGCTGGAGACACCGATGAGCGCGCGTCCCGCTTCGCTGCGCACTTCCGGATTCTCGTCGTCCGCCAGTGCGCCGAGTGCGGCGGCGTATTTTTCCGCGAGCAGGGCCAGGCCGACGACGGCTTCGGCGCGCTGAGTGGCGGGACGCGCGGAATCTTTGGCAATATCGGCGAGAATATCGCCACGACCCTCATCGGGATGTTGCCCCAGGGTGCGGATGGCTTCGAGGCGGAGCGCGGGATCGGCGTGATTTGCGTGTGCGGCCAGGGTCTCGAGGGAGAGTTTCTTGTAATGGGGCGGCATGAGGCGCAACGCCACGGCGCGCAGCGCGGGGGACGCCGACTCATCGACGAGGAACTCGTAGAGATTTTCCGGTGCGGGGGCATCTTTGGGTTTCTTCCCGTCGAGGCGGTCGAGGGCGGCCATGGCGGCGAGGAACATGCGGCTGTTAAGGCCGGGACGCCTGAGTTCCGATTCGACGAGGGCGCGGTATTCGGTGAGCTGATCGTCGGCGATCCATTTCACGGCGGCGAAGCGGACTTCCAGGGCATCGTCTTCGAGGAAGGCGGGGATCTGTGTGCGCGCCGCCTCGAGACCGGATTTCTTAAGGGCGACGAGGATGCCGGCGCGTGTCCCTGGGAGGGGGAGAGATTGCCAATCGATTTGCAGGAGCGCTGGGCCGGATTTCCGGAGCGCGTCGATTGCGGCGCTGCGAATGAAGGGATCGTCTTCCGCAAGGGTTTCGAGGAGGCTGTGCGGATCGTCCGCCCCATGCCGGGCCCGGATCCGGGCGGCGCGGAGGATATCCGCATGGGGTTCAGTGGCGGCGATTGAGGGAGGCTGCGCAGGTTTGAATCGCCAGACGCGGCCTTGTCCGTGGACGGGGTAACTGCTGCTGACCCAGTCGGTAAAATAAAAGGCGCCATCGGGTCCGCGGGCGATGTCGACGGGCCGGAATTCGTTGCCGCCTTGAATGAATGGTTCGCGGACCGCGGCGAAGGACGCGCCCTGGGGGATCAATTTGTAGAGATCGATGCGGTGATCGGCCCAGGAGGCGACGAGGAGTTTACCGGGCCCGTAAGCGATGACACCGCAGGGGGCTTCGCCGGTGCCGGAGACCATGCCGACGGTGCCGGGGAATTCGCCGGTCCAGGTGACGAGGGGATGCAGGCCGGTGCGGCCGTAGCGGAATTCGTATCCGTAATCGGCGCCATCGACGACGTGGAGCAAACGGCATGGCGGCGAGGAACCGGGATCGTTGTCCGTCGCGAAGAGATTGCCGCCGGTGTCGAATCCCATGCCGAAGGGGTTCCACACGCCCGTGGCGATGCGTTCCAGTTTGGAACCGTCGGCGTGGCAGCGATACATGCTCCCGCCTTCACCTCCGCCGGAGAGCCGGGTGCCGTCGGTGCCGATGAGGGTGTAAGGCTCTCCGAGATTTTCGCCGAGACCGAAGTGGAGAATTCCATCGCGGTCAAAACAGATGCCGCTGACCCCGTTATGCGGGTAATCTCCCACAGTGTCCGTATGGATGATGCGGGTCACCTTGTCGGCCCGGTCGTCCCCATCCGTATCGGGGAGGTGGTAAATGTCCCAGCGCGTGGAAGCGTAAAGATCGCCGTCCGGGCCAAAGACCAGGTCGGTGCCCAAGGTGTGACCTTCGTGAAAGACGGCGCGATTGTCGGAAGTGCCGTCCCCATCCGTGTCTTCGAAGATGAAGATCCGGTCGGTGGGGTATCCCTGATATTGCTCCTGGCGATGATGCGTATTGTTTTCGAGGACAAAGACCCGGCCGCGGGCGTCGACTTCGATTCCGGTGGGGGTGACGACGTCCGGGTGCTCGGCGAAGAGAGTGATCTCGATGCCGGGATCGACGGCGGTGGGAGGGGTGGCGACTTCGTCGCCAAGGATGAAGGATGAAGGAGGAAGGATGAAGAGTGCCAAGACCACGCTAAGGAGGCGGACGTTGACTAAATTGCGCTTCATGGATTGAACTTTCGCCCTCACCCCGGCCCTCTCCCCCAGGGAGAGGGGGACCGAGGGTCGAGTCCCGAGAATATAAATTCGCTTCATTTGAATCGCGGATCATAGGGATAGCGAATCATAGGGATCGCCATTGGTGAGGAGATTGGCGCGCAGAAGGAGGCGGGCTGACAGGTCTGAGCTTTTCATCATCCGAATTCGGAGGTTGGGTTGGGCAGGACCGAACAGGGGATTCTGTATCTCACAGGATTAGACGGGGTGCAAGGGTCCTCGATTGGGGATTCTGAAGTTTCAGGAGGGAGAGAGTAACCGGACCACCGCGACGTGCGTCTGGATTTAGGGGAGAGACGTATTGTCCCGGAGGCCGAAGTCTCGCCCAGATGTAAACGTGCGCGCCGCCAGGATCTTTCAGGGCGGGTGTCATCCGGTAATGATGGCGCCGGGCGGAGGGTTGGGCTTAATTGGGAAGCGATGATCAGCGGCAGATTCGGGTTCTTGGCAAAAGCGATTCTAGGATTGGGGATTCTCTGGGCGCTGGTCTGGGGAATCATGTCGCTGGCCGGAGTCTTTGAGGTGACGCCGGAAAAGATCACCGCCTACATCGACGAGAAACCTTTTGCCGGGTTACAGGATCCGGAGGAGCGGCGGCGGCGATTGGAGAAGATCGCGGAGATGGTGAATCAGCTGGGGTTCGACCAGCGCCAGACTTTCCGGGAATCGGAAGAAGGGGCGGCGGAACGGGAGGAGGGCCGCCCGAATTTCTTCGACGATCTCAACCGCGACGAGCGCGTGTATTTCGTGGAAGCGACCATGAGCACGGCGTTCAGGCAAATGATGAAGGCCTTCAACGAGATGGAGCGGGAGGAACGGAAAAAATTCGTGGAACGCGCCCGGAAAGACGTGGCGGAGAACGCGGCCGATCAGAGGCGCATGGAGCGGCTCGAAGCGGAAGACGAGGAAATTTACAATCGTATCGTGGAGGAAGGACTGCGCGCCTATTACCAGGACGCCTCCGCGGAGACCAAGCTCGACCTGGCGCCCTTGATGGAGGAGATGCAGAGGCAGATGCGAAGGCCGGGCGGGAGGCCGCATCGAGGCCAGTGAGTGGTGGGTAGTGGGTAGTGTTCAGTGTTCAGTGTTCAGTGTTGGAGTATTGGAGTGTTGGCATCCTGAAACCTGAAACCTGAAACCCGAACACTGAACACCGAAACCTGAAACCTGAACACTGAAACCTGAGATCATGGATGTGCGGCATATCAGAGCGTTCACCATTACCGAGTTAGTGGTCGTGGTGGCGATCGTGGCGGTGCTGGCGTCGGTCAGTGTGGCGGCATTTAGCATGATCACGGCGCGGGCAAAATCAGCGCGTTGCATGAATCAGCTTCGGCAGATCGGCGGGGCCCTGAACCTTTACCTGGGGGATCACCAGATGATTCTGCCGGAACTGGTGGCGGCGAGAGAGGATCGCGACGAAGAGGCGCCCGCGATCGATAACACTCTCGACGTGTATCTCGGGGAAGACGCACGGGTGTTCCGGTGTCCCGCGGACAGCACGGGTCTGGCGGAGAAGACGGGGACGAGCTACTTCTGGAACAGCCTGCTCAACGGTCAGCGGGCGACCGCATTGGATTTTCTGGGGTTAAAAGCCGGCGACGCGGGGATCCCGGTGGTATCGGACAAGGAGAATTTCCACCGCTACATCGGGCACGAGGTGAACGTGCTCTATGCGGACGGGCACGTGGATAAGGAATTGCGGTTCCAGGTGGGGGAGGGGGAGTAGTTACTAGTGAGTAGTGAATCGGAGTCTGGTAATCAAACCGTATTCCCACGGTGTGTCATCCCGAGCGGAGTCGAGGGATCTCTCTTGCCACCCTCGAGTTCCTCTGGCTGAACAATCCTTCTACCACCAATTAAGCGTCGTCCCCTATCAACCGATAACTAATAACTGATAACTCCTCTCAAAGGCATGCTCGAGTTTTCACAGGTGACCAAGCGATTTGGGAGAAAAGGCGCGCCGGCGCTGGACGGCGTGAGTTTTACCGTGGAGAAGGGAGAGGTCTTCGGCTTGTTGGGGCACAACGGGGCGGGGAAAAGCACGGCAGTCGGCATCATGCTGGGGCTGGTCTACGCGGACGGGGGCGAAGTGAAAATCGGAGGCGTGTCCGTGCAACGCGCGCGCGGGAAGGCCCTGGAAAAAACCGGCGCCATATTTGAGTCGCCCTGTTTTTACGAATATCTGTCCGGCTGGCAGAATTTGAAAATCGTGACCGGGTATTCCGGGTATTGGGATGAGAAAGCGGCGCGTGAGACCGTGGGCATGGTGGGCTTGACGGACCGGATTCACGATGCCGTGGTCAAGTACAGTCACGGGATGCGCCAGCGGCTGGCGCTGGCGCAGGCGTTGCTGCCCCGGCCCGAGTTGCTGCTGCTCGACGAGCCCACGGACGGGTTGGATCCGGACGGGGTTATCGATTTCCGGGAGCGGGTGCGCCAACTGAACCGGGAACTGGGCGTGACGATCCTGTTGAATTCCCACCTGTTGTCCGAAGTGGAGCAGGTCTGTACGCGGGTGGCGATCCTCCGGGAGGGCGCCCTCGTTTACGAGGGAGGGCTATCCGGTCTGGAGGGGGAGGGAGACATCTATCGACTGGAGGTGGATGACTGGGAGAAGGCGGTGCGCGCGGGCGGGGCGCAGGGGGCTTGGAGCGTGGAGAGAGGCAGGCTGGGTTTACCGCGGGGTGCGGACGTCGCAGAACTGGTGTCGGCGCTGGTGGCAGCGGGGGTGAAGGTGCGCGGGGTCACGCTGGAGGAAGAATCTCTGGAGGAATTGTACCTGAGAGTGAGCAGGGAGACGCCGCGGCGCGGCAAGTAAGAAGTAAAAAGTAAAAAGTTAACGTGGGAAGGCGGGAGGGGTCGAGGAAGAGATAGAAGTCATGAGACGTGAGAGATGAGATGCGAGATGCCGATTCTGAACACCGAACACCGAACACCGAACACTGACTACGGGATGAACGGTTTCTGGAGACAGTTTAAGGGCGAACTATTCCGGTTGTTCGCGCGCAAACGGACTTACATCGGGTTCGGGTCTTTTCTCACGATCGAGGCGCTGGTGCTTTACTTTCTGCAGAAGCCCAAGGTGAAGGCCTTTTACGAGCGGATGCTCGAGCGCAACGGCTATGGATTTGAAGACTATTTTTCGGCCCTGACGCTGGGATTGATCATCCTGGTGCTGACGGTGGCGATTCTGGGGACGCTTTACCTCGCGCTGGTGGCGGGAGATATCGTGGCCAAGGAATCCGAGGATGGCACCCTGCGGATGGTGTTGGCGCGTCCGGTGTCCAGAT
Organism: Verrucomicrobiales bacterium; assembly: GCA_024638765.1. Lineage (GTDB taxonomy): Bacteria > Verrucomicrobiota > Verrucomicrobiia > Verrucomicrobiales > DEV007 > JAHEJT01. The sequence continues at coordinate 18,587 of JAHEJT010000017.1, read as the reverse complement.
TCCGGCTGCTGCTGGTGAAGTATTTATCCTGCCTCACTTACACGGCGATTCTCATGGTGTTCCTGGGAGTCTCCGCGTTGGGGGTGGGGTTGATCGATCGCGGGTGGGGCGGCGGCTTGTTCGCGTTTTTGCCCGAGCAAGGTGTTTTCTCTGTCTTCGATTTCTGGCCGGGACTGGGGCGGTATGGATTGGCGCTGGTTTTTCTGACGCTGAGCATGCAGACGGTAAGCAGCATCGGGTTCTGCCTTTCCTGTCAGAGGATGAAGCCGGCCGCGGCCACGATCCTGACGGTGTCCCTGCTCTTCATCGACTTTATTCTCTCCAACATGCCGGCGCTTTCGGAATACCGGCACTGGTTTCTTTCCCCCCGGCTGGACCAATGGGTGTTTACGCTGCGCGACGTGATTCCCTGGGCGCGGATGGCGCGGGATTACGCCCTGCTATTCGGGATCAACGTGACCTGTTTTGTGGTCGGCTGGGTGGTGTTCCAGGTGCGGGACTTGAAGAGTTAGGGCGCGCTGCGCGGATTCTTAACCACACTGCTATGGCGCGCTAGCGCATAATAAGAAGCGAAGCCTGACTGCAGAGCGCGGACCGAAGGGACGGGATAAATTTACACAGATTTTTTTTGAACCGCGAAAAACGCGAAAGACGCGAAAGACTCGAAGTTCTTTATGACGTCGATGGCGGTTTCGGTGGAGAGCGCCTGGGTGCCGTAGGTGTTGAAGCCCAGGGTGAGCGATCGGGAAATTGGGCTCGCTGCGCTCGCGGAGGTGGGAATCACAGGCGAGACGCCTGTGTCACTATTTACGGCGAGGGCGGCGAAGGCGGACGTCTTCAGAAAGCGGCGGCGGGTGGTTTTCAATTCAGAATGTTATGTAGCCGAAGTGGGACACTTCGGGAGTGTGGAGACGGACTGCCCAAAGTGTTCCACTTCGGCTACCTCGTGAAATTCCAAGCCCGGACGCGTTCGCCGGAGCCCTTCGCGGTGTAGCGGAGGGATTGGATGTCGACGGGGGACGCGGCGGCGGGGAGATAGAGGCGGACGAGGGCGGTGGTGCCTTTGATCGGGAGTTCGAGGGCGAGATCCTGCCATTCGTCGCCGGCGGGGAGGGTGAAGGGAACGCTCTGGCCTTCGGCGGGGAAATTTTCCTGTGCCGCGGTTTTCCAGGTGACCTTTCCGGGACCGCCTTTCGAGGAGCGGGCGCGGAGGCGGAGCACGAGGGGGCCGGTGTGTTTTACGGCACCAGTGCCGAGGAAGGGGGTCTTGCCGTCGGCTGTAACACGAAGGGAGCCGTCGACGATCTCCATTGTGCTCATTTTCGGGACGAGACCCGCGGACGGACCGCGCGCGGCGGCCGCGGCGTTCGGAGAATACGCGGGGTTGGGTTTGGGTTCGAGCGCGCCGGTGTCGGCGATGAACGCATCGATGAGCTTGTCGAGGGCGGCGACTTTGTCGGGCATGTTTTTCGCGAGGTTGTTCGTTTCGCCGATGTCGTCCGCGAGGTTGTAGAGTTCGCGAACCTCGGGGTAATCGGGGTGCGGTTCCCATCGGCGGATGAGCTTCCAGTCGCCGGCGCGCACGGAAACGGCGGGGATAATGTGAGGGAACCAGGTAAAGAGGGCCTCGCGGTCGAGCGTGCCGGTTTGCTCCAGGACGGGGAGAATGGATACGCCGTCGACGACGTGGGCTTTCGGTTTTTTCAAATCGAGCGCGTCGAGGATGGTGGGATAGAGGTCGATGGGACCGACGACGGCCTCGCTGGTGGAGCCGGCTTCGATGCGGCCGGGCCAACGCACCATGAGGGGGACGCGCTGCCCGCCCTCGTAGATGCGGGCCTTGCCTTCGCGCAGCGGGGCGTTATTCGTGGGCGGTTCGGGCCCGGCCCACTTGCGCCAGTCCTGGAGAAACTCGTATTTGGGGTGGCCGGGTTTGACGGCGGCGAGCTTACGGTCGTCGAGGACGTTACTGTGCACGTTGCCGCCGTTGTCAGAGTAGAAGACGAAGAGGGTGTTTTCTGCGAGGCCGAGTTCGTCGAGGGTGTCGAGGATGCGGCCGAGGGATTCGTCGACGCTTTTCATCATGGAAGCCATGATGGGGTTGCGCTGGTGGCCGCGCGGGTCGGTCTTCTTCGCGAATTTCTTCGTGTATTTTTCCTTATGGCCCCAGGGACCGTGGACGCCGTACTGCCAGAGGTTTAAGTAGAAGGATTCCTCTTTGTGTGCGCGGATGAAAGCGACGGCTTCGTCGGTGAGGCGGTCGGTGATGTATTCACCGTCGGGTCCGTCGGTGATGTTGCCGACCTTGTTCTGGCCGGTGGGGCGGCCTTCGGTGACGACGCCGTAGGGGGAGAAGTAACTCGGTGGACCGGGGTCGGGGGCGCAGTGCCAGGTGGTTTCAAAGCCCTGCTTGTCGGGACGGTGCGGCGTGGTGAGGCCGAGGTGCCATTTGCCGAAGTGGCCGGTGCGGTAACCGGCGTCGCGCAGGACTTCGGCGAGAGTGACGATGCCGGGTTCGAGGTAGTTTTTACTTTGGGCGTAGAGGAGCTCCTGGTTCGGCGCAGCTTTCTCGGGGTAGGGGGAGGCGCCGGATGCGGCGGGTGGGCGGTGGCCGGATGCGCTCGTAACGCCGTGGCGGGAGGTGTATTGCCCGGAGAGGATGGAGGCGCGGCAGGGGGAACAAAGGGGGACGGCGTAAGCGTCGGTAAAGCGCATGGATTGGGCGGCGAGACGCTCCATGTGGGGGGTTTCGTAATACTCTGAGCCGTAGGCGGAGCTGTCCATCCAGCCCATGTCGTCGACGAGGAAGAGGAGGATGTTGGGGCGCTCCGGGCCGGACTGGCTGATAGTCGCCGCCGGCTGCGCCGCGGCAGCCATTGGCCCGGAGCTGGTGATCCAGGGAAGGAAGGTGCAGAGAAAGAGGAGCAGGGCAGTGCGAGGGAGTCGGTGCAAAGTCATGGGAGGACTATGATCGGGGAGCCGGGGTCCGGGGGCAAGGAGGAAGGCGAGTGCCGGAGGTGTGGTGTGCGCCTGCTTGGAGAAAGGGAGGAGCTGTGGTATTCGTGGGGCGTGGAGAACGATCGAAAGTGTTACCTGGTTTGCGCGACGCACCGGAGCGGGAGTAATCTCCTGTGCCAGGTCTTGTGGCACACGAATCTCTGCGGCAGGCCGCAGGAATTCTTTTCGCCGACGCGGATGGCGAAGATTACGGAGGAACACGGGCTGGATGTGAATCCGGATGCGGATTTCTCAGAATATCTTCGGCTGCTGATGGAGAAGCGGTCGACTGAGAACGGTGTTTTCGGGGGGAAAATCATGTGGGCGCATGTCGAGGGCGTGGTGGGGCGGTTGGGCGGGACGAAAGCTGAAGCCGCGGAACTCTTGGCCGGGGTGTTTCCGAACCTGCGGTATATCCGGATGCGCCGGGCGGACAAGTTGCGCCAGGCGATCTCACTGTGGAAAGCCAAGCAGACGAAAGTATACAACTCGCTGCAGGCGGGTGAAGCAGGCGGGACGGCCCCGGCGCCGGTTTTCGATTTCGGGGAGATCCGGAAAATCCGGGACCGATTTGTGCTCGAGGATGAGGAGTGGGGGCGCTTTTTCTCCGGGCACGATTTATCGCCCTACGAAGTGCGCTATGAGACGTTTGCGGAGGGTTATCCCGAAGAGACCAAAGCGATTCTTGACTATCTGCAGATCCCGGTCCCTTCGGATTTCGAGATCATGCCGCTGACCTACCGAAAGCTGGCGGACGCGGTGAACGAGGAATGGCGGGAAAAATTTCTCGAGATGGAGGCGCAGGCGTCGGCGTGAGCGCGGCGGAGTGCGTAAAGGATGAAGCGGGAGGCACTAGATTGCCGGACTTGGCATTGTGGATTAGTGAAGGGATTGTGATTTTCGGAAGGCCGGGGGGTGATTCAAACCGGTCTATAGACGGGCTGGAAAGACATCGCCAGCGTGAAGCGGCGCAGGGCTATTGGTGATTGAGGATCCTGCAATATGAGCCAGATGCGGAAGGAGGGTGAAAAACTCGCATCCCGCCCCGGGGAGGGAGCGGGGCGGCTGCGCGTAGTCTACATTCAGCGCAAACCCCGCGCGCATGGTAATTTCAGCCTGGAATTCATTTTCGACGACGTGCGCAGGCGGTTGTCCCGGGAAATTGAGGGGGTCACGCACGTCGTGCCCTTCTTGAGCAACGGCGTTTTCAGGCGGCTGGCAATTGCCCTGGATGCGGCATTGCACCAGGGTGATATCAATCACGTTACCGGGGACATCAACTTCGCCACCCTGTTCCTGCGGCGAAGAAAGACAGTGCTAACCATTCTGGACTGCACGTTTATGAAAAATAGACAGGGCCTTCAATACTGGGTGCTGAAGACATTCTGGCTGTCATTGCCGGTGATGCGCACGAGGTTCGTCACGACGATTTCGGAGGCGGCGCGACAGGATATTATCGCTTACACGAAATGTGATCCCGCCAAGGTGCGCGTGGTCCCGGTGGCAATCTCGGAGGGATTCGTGTTCCAGCCGAAACCTTTCAACGCGGATTGCCCTCGCATCCTCCAGATCGGGACAGGCGGGAACAAGAACGTGCACCGGTTGGTGGAAGCGTTGGAAGGAATCAGTTGTGTGCTCGAGATTGTGGGAGTCGTGGATGCACGCCTTGAAAAGAAGCTGAAAGAACACGGTATCAAGTACGAAAGTCGTGCCATGCTTCCGCAGGAGGAACTCTTGAAAAGCTATGCGGTGAGTGACATGATTGCTTTTGTGTCCACCTATGAAGGCTTTGGGATGCCGATTCTCGAAGCGAACGCCGTAGGCCGGCCGGTGGTGACGAGCGAGGTGTCCTCCATGCCGGAGGTTGCGGGAGACGCGGCTTGCCTGGTGGATCCGCACGAGGTCCAGTCCATTCGAAGCGGTATCCTTAAAGTCATCAAAGATGCGGAATACCGCGAGTTGCTCGTGCGGAACGGTCAGGAAAACGTGAAGCGCTTTGACCCGGACCGAATTGCGAGAGAATACCTGGAGGTTTACAAGTCGGTTTTGGAAGGAAGAGCCGGCTGAGCGGCCGTGATCATCAGGCTCAGTCCAGCGGCGGAGTCGCGGCAAAAGCCTGCTTCGCATCTCGACTTAGCTCGGGGTGACAAAGAGCGAGAGGGAGATCGAGGGCGCGCGGGAGCTGGAGTTTGAAATCACTTCGTGAGGCTGACAATTTCTCCGGCCCAGCCGTCTGGGGGTTCGTTGGCGAGAAAGTAATCGGCCTGGCGGGCGAGCCAGCGCGCGGGCGCATCTTCCGCGGGGAGTTCGGCCAGGAGTTCGCGGCAGCGTGTCCATTGCCGCTGGAGAAAGTGACCGAGCGCTTGCTCGTAAGTGGTGATGTGTTCCGGGGTGGCGCCACTGCCTCCGTATTCGCGGGGAAGCACGAGTTCGTAAACCGGGTATCCTTTTTCGAAACCCGCCGGTTTCATGTAACAGAGCTCCCGGACGCGCTTGCCTTCTCCCTTGAGGAGGTTGGCGGTTTCCTCGGAGAGAAGGACGGGGACATGGAATTGCTTGCCCAGTCCCTCGAGGCGGGAGCCGAAATTGACGACGCTGCCGAAGCAGCTGATGTGCATTTGTTGTTCGGTGCCGGTCTTGCCCACGGCGATGCGGCCGGTGCTGATGCCGATGCGGAAAGCGGCGAGGGAGGCATTCAATTCCTCGTCATGTTCCAGCCGGTTGGCGAGACGCTGGGCGATGAACTCCGCGGTATCGACGGCTTGGAGCGCGTGATTACTTACCGAGCCGGCCGAGGCGGGCCAGCCCCAAAGGGCGAGGACGCCGTCCCCGGCGAAATCCGTGATCACCCCGTCGTGGTCGAATACGATTTGCGAGACCTCGCTGACGAAGGCCTGATTATCCCGGAGTGTTTCGAGAATTTCCTCATCGGAGATGGCTTTTTCAAGGACGCGTGAAGAGGCCCGCCGGTCACAGAAGAGGACGGTGCATTCGGCGGTCGTCAGTTTGAGTGCCTCTTCATCGCCTTCCTTGAGATGGCGGCGTAAGGCGGGAGAGAAATAGGCGGACATCTGATCCTGGACACGTTGTTTCTGGCGGGCGGAAACAAGGCTGGAGATCAGGGAACTGATGAGGCGGAGGAAGGGAACGAAAACACGGGCGGAGGCATTGCTGGCCTGGCGGGTTTCCACGTAGAGATAGACGGGCCGGCCACGTGCGTCCTGGTAAAGCGATTCTTCATCCCCGGGGGAGGAAAGGGGGAGAGCGATTACCCAATCAATCTGGCCCACAAAACTCCGGCCGCTGAGGGCGGCAAAATTTTCTTCCGAACTCCAGATGTGGGGGCGAAGTGCGGCGGAGGGTTTCTCCTTGATGATCTGGAGCAACAGGGTGCGGCTGGGCCGGAAATCGGCGCGGCTGGAAGTGTTGGCGTGGAGCACTTCGAAGGGCTCTGCGGGATCGTCCGCACGCAAGGCGACAAAGGCGACGGAAACGCCTTTTTGCCCGGGGAGCGCGCTCTGAAGAAAGTCGCTGGCGCGGACGAAGAGTTCCTCTTCTTCGGTCCACCCGGTGAGAACTTTTTCGGGCAACTCGCTTTGAAGAAGTTTCAGCTGAAAGCGCATGCTGTATTCGTCCAGCTCGGCGACTTGATCGTAATCGACTTCCGCGGATTCGTTTCGTTGAAACTCCCGGTGGCGCGGTTCGGAGTGGGCGCCGTTCCCGGAGAGCAGTCGTTCCAAGTCATCGATGGAATGCAGCCAAAAGAAGGAAGTCCTCCCCTGGGCCCCGATGACAAAAGAATCCCCGGGGGAGAGGCGGAGAGGATCCTCAAGTTTCAGGCGATGCTCGGAGGGCGCATTGGAATAAAATGGATTGGGGGCGCTGCGCGGGCTGTCCGTATCGACGGTGACGCGTTCCACGACCAAACAATCTCCTTCCCGTCGGGCGACGGAGTGGTTGCGATTGATCACCCGGTCGCCCCAGGGAATGAGAAATGGCACCCCGGGACCACCGCTCCCGGTATCGGGTCGGCGGCCGATGTGCACGGGGTGATCCTCGACGTCGACGTAGATGCGCTGCTCGGTATCGTCGTGAAACACGGCGGCGAAGATCATGGGGGGAAGATAGGACCAAACGGCGGTGGAATCCAAGAGAGATTGGCTTGTGGAACATTGACCCGGATCCACGGACGGTGATGAGGGGGCAGAAACATAGGGGGGTCGATTTTTATGTTTCCAGGCGGGGAAGTGGTTTCTTATTCTGCTTCCGGCGCAGCCACCCCCGGAACCATTTTTAACAACCATGAGGAAACAGGTACCCGCGCCCAGAAGCCCTGTGACGCGCCGTGCCCGGCCTGTCCGGGGCGCCAAAAATAGCAGTTGGCAGCAGCCTGTTCTTCGCAATAGTGCCTATTGATGACCGATCTCAAAGTGCTGAGGGCAGCGATTGCCCAATCTCCGGAAAATGTGCCCCTCTTGCTCCTCTATGCGCAATCCTGTCTCGACGAATTCTCCCTGAGCGAGGCGCGTGATTCCTTCGAGAGAGTGCTCCTGTTGGATGGAGCCAATGCGGATGCACAGTTGGGCGTGGCGCGGGTGCTTTTTCTGGACGGGAAAAGTTCCGAGGCCGAAGTGCGCGCCCTGCGGATCATTCAGGAGCAGCCCGCGTTTGCCCCGGCCCATGTTTTTTTAAGCCGTCTTTATCTCAGCGAGGAGAGTCCGCAGGAGGCCATCGAGCATTACCGCAAAGCCCTCTTGATCAACAAATCCTTGAGCGATCCGGCTCTTGAGAAAGCGCTTTCCGCCCACGCGGCAAATTCACGAGGGTTTGCCGCCGGAGGAGAGGATCCCTCCCGGCTTCCGGCGGCGGCGCGCAAACAATGGCCGATCCCGGGAGATGCCGCCGGCGGCTCGCAAGACGATGTCGAGGAAGAAGACTCTTTATTTTTCGATGATCTGGATGCCTTCGACGACGAAGGAGAAGAGGCGGGAGCCGGCGCCAAGAGCTTTTCACTCGACGAGTTTCACAGGCCAAAGGGAAGATTCTCGGATATCGGAGGCATGGGGAAAGTGAAAGAAGAGCTGCGCATGAAGCTGGCCTATCCTCTCCAAAAATCCGAACTCTTTCGAGCTTACGGGAAGAAGCCGGGAGGCAGCGTGCTCCTTTACGGGCCGCCCGGATGCGGCAAGACGATGATTGCGCGCGCGCTGGCGAGTGAAGTGAAGGCGTTATTCCTCGAGGTCGGCCCGCGCCATCACTTGGATATGTTTTTGAGCGGAGGAGAGAAAAGCCTCTGTCAGATCTTTGCCCTGGCGCGAGAGCACGCGCCCTCGGTGATCTTTATTGACGAGCTGGATGCGCTTCTGGAGGAGCGAGGTGATGCCCGGTCCGGATTCGGTCAGGCCATGAGCAATCAGCTGATGCACGAGTTGGATGACCTGAGTTATTACGATCGCGGCGTGCTGCTGGTCGCCGCGACTCGGGCCCCGTGGAAATTGGATAAGGCCTTGTTCCGGGCGGGAAGGTTTGATCGGCGCATCAAGATGACGCTTCCCGACTCGGCTTCACGCCGGGAGATCATCGAGATTCTGGCGGCCGACAAGCCTGCAGCGGAGCTGGATTTCCCCCCCTTGGTGAGGGAGACACGCGGGTTTTCCGGGGCGGATTTATGCGTGCTCTTCGACATGGCTGTCGAGGAGGCCCTGGGAAAGGCGATGCGCCGGGAGCGGGTAGTGCCGCTGACGACGGGGATGCTTCTCGACTGCGCCCGCAACTTGCAGTCATCGGTCGGAGATTGGGAGAAGCGACACCGGGAGAAAGGCTGGAAGAGGTAGGCGGGGAGTTGGGAGTCGGTAGTCCGGAGTCCCGATTCCGGAGTGGGTGAGCGTTATCCGCCCCGGAGGCGGTCCAGTTCCCTGACGAGGTGCGGGCGGACGGCCTTTGCGATCGATGGGAGATCCAAGGAGGTCCCGGTTTCTTTCTCCAGGTTCGTCATGAGGACGCCGTCGATGCCGCAGGGGACGATGGACGCAAAGGGATCGAGATCTCCACAGACATTGAGCGCGAAGCCGTGCATCGAGATCCATTTCTTGACGCCCACTCCCAGGGAAGCGATTTTTCTATGGCCGGTCCAGACTCCCGTGAGGCCGTCGCGGCGGCGGGCATCGACTGCGAATTCTCCGCAGAGGGAGATGAGAGTATTTTCCAGGGCGCGCAAGTATCGGTGGAGGTCTCTGCCGAATCCGGTGAGATCGAGGATGGGATAGCCGACGAGTTGGCCGGGTCCGTGGTAAGTGGCCTGCCCTCCGCGGTTGATTTCGACGACGGGGTGAGGCAGCGCGTTGGGATTGAGGAGGCTGGATTGGTCCCGGGTGCGGCCGATGGTGTAAACCGGCTGGTGTTCCAGGAGGAGGACCGTATCGGGAATTTCCCCTGCAAGGCGTTTTCCGGCGAGATTTTCCTGGAGCGTGAGAGTTTCCCGGAAATCGACGCGGCCCAGCCAGCGGAAGTCCAGGTCGAGAGTGGATGCGGGGGGCATGGGGGGCGGGGTATCAGTTATCAGTTATCAGTTATTGGTTATCGGGGCGGCAGGTTGGGGGGACCTATCATCAAAGATACCGACGAACGTGGCGGTTTGCTTATCTATGGTGTCATCCCGAGCGAAGTCGAGGGATCCCCCTCAAGGTCCACGGATTTCGCGCATGCGGGAGATTTCGTATGGTCACAGATTCCCGAGATTATCCCACGCAGGAGACGATCCGATTCCACCGCCACGTCGATACATCACACTGTCATTTTAAAGCTTAAGAAAATTTAGAGAGGGGAGAGAGATCCCTCGACTTCGCTCGGGATGACAGAAGGTGAGGCATGGTCGGAGAGGCAAGATAGAAAATGGAAGACGGAAGATGGGTAAAGGGTTATAGCAGTCGCGACCGAATCAGGGAAGGTCGAAGAGCTCTTAGTTCACCGTTCTGATGATTGAATACTGGATACCGCTCTTCGAAACGGGGATGCAAGACAGAGATTCCAGTCACACTTCTTTGACGTCCTGGGCAAGGGCGGGGTCGCGTTCGGAGGCGTAGAAGTGAGTGACTCCGATGGCGAGAGCGTCCGCGGCGTCGGGGTCGGGTGTTTCCGTGAGGCGAAGGATGGAGCGCATCATGAAGGCGACCTGCTGCTTGTCGGCGGCGCCCTTTCCGACTACGGCCTGCTTGACGCGTTTCGGCGCGTATTCGTAGATGGGAAGTCCGTGTTCCCCGGCGGCGATGAGAGCGGCGGCGCGGGCTGCGCCCATGGTGATCGCGGTTTGAAAGCTTTGCACGTAAATGACCGATTCGATGGCACAGATTTCCGGCCGGTGCTCGCGGATGACGTCGTCGAGTTGTTCCCGGATGTGGACCAGACAGCCGGACTGTTTGATCTTGGGCGCATTCTTGATGACGCCGTAGACGAGCGTCTGGAAAGGAGGATCAGGATCGCCGGAAAGTTTTTCGATGACCGCGAAGCCGGTGTTTCGCAGGGCCGGGTCTATGGAGAGGACGCGCATGCCGGGAGGCCTCTTTTCGAGTGGCGAGGGCGAGGGGCGAGTAGTCAGCGGCGGCGTCTTCCGAACATTTTCGGGCGGCGGGAAGCCCTGCCGACCGGGGGTCTGTCGTCGATGAGGGTCGTGTAGGTGTAATTGAAGTTTTCGAGCTTACGCCGCTCGATCTTGGCTTCGATAAAGCGCTCAATGGCATTGGCGAAGGGCAGTTCATCCGCGGAAAGGAGAGTGAAGGCGTCGCCCTCGGCCTCGGCGCGGCCGGTGCGGCCGATGCGGTGGACGTAATCCTCGGCATTTTCCGGGACGCGGTAATTGATAACGTGGGTGACTCCACTGATATCGAGACCCCGCGCCGCGAGATCCGTCGCGATGATGATATCGTAGCGGCCTTCCCGGAAGCCGGTGAGAGCCTTGGTGCGTTCCCGCTGCGGAATATCCGAGTGAAGGGTGGTTACTCTCTGGGGATGGATTTTCTTGATCTGGCTGGTGAGGGAATCGGCCTCCCGCTTCGTGCGCGTGAAGATCATGACGCTTTGAAAGTCGGTGCGTTCGAGCAGCGTCATAATAAGTTCATCCCGTTGCTCAGAAGCCACGGGATAGAAAGCGTGATTGATGGTTTCGGCCACGGAAGCGCGCCGGCCGATTTCGATTTCGAAAGGATCGCGCAGAGCCCATTCGGCGAACGATTGGATGGCGGGAGGAATGGTTGCAGAAAAGAAAAGGGTCTGCCGGTCCTGGGGGCACTTGTTGATGATCTTGCGGACATCGGGCAGAAACCCCATGTCCAGCATGCGATCAACTTCATCGAGGACGAGGACATCGACGGTATCCAGGGAAATCGCGCCGCGTCCCATGTGATCGAGGAGCCGGCCGGGGGTGGCGATGATAATGTCGACCCCCTTCTTGAGATCGTCGATTTGCTTGCCGTAACCGACTCCGCCATGGATCAGGGTGCTCCGGAGATCGGAATGCTTGCCGAGGAGTTCGAAATGTTCGGCCACTTGGGCGGCCAGTTCGCGCACGGGTTCCAGAATCAGGCAGCGGAGTTTCCCGTGCTGCTGCAGCTTGGTGATGATGGGGAGGGCGAAGGCGGCGGTCTTCCCGGTGCCGGTCTGGGAACCGCCAATGACGTCTTTCCCCTCGAGAATGGCGGGGATTGCCTGGGCCTGGATAGGGGTAGGCGTTTCGAATCCCGCGTCCTGCACACCGCGGAGGGCCGTTTCGGCCAGTCCCAGATCAGCGAAAGAAGTCATGAAGGGCAGGAGGGGGGCAATGGAGTGCGGGGGAAGAGGACTGGAGCTTTTGTTGCTCCTTGATTCCAATACCGCCAACCCGCCCGATTGCAAGGCTTAGTTTCCCTTTTGGGTTGTGGCGGAGCGGTTTTTTGAGACAAATGCCTCCGGCCTCCGGATGCCGGGAGAGAGATGATTGAGGAAGCGCAGAAAGACCGCCGGGGCATCGGAGGCACAGCGATGCTGCTGTTCGCTGTCTTCTGCATGTCGACGGCGATCATTTTTCTGAAAAAGAGCGCCTTATCGCCGGCGGCGGTTTCCGGATACCGGCTGGTGGGGGCGGCCCTGCTGATGACGCCGCTGTTCGTGAGCCGGTGGCGCCGGCACCGGGAAACCTTTTCCCCGCGCAGCCTGAGGTATTGCCTGCTTCCCGGCCTGGCGCTGGCACTGCACTTCATCAGTTGGGTGGTGGGACTGCGCCTGACATATTCCGCGAACGCCACCCTGGCGGTAAACATGGTTCCAGTGGTGTTGCCATTCTTTCTCTTTGTCATGGTGAAAGAGAAGTTGCGGGCGAGCGAAGCGGTGGGGACCCTGGTGGCGATGGCGGGGCTGGCGGTGATGGGGGTGGGAGATTACCGGGTAGGACCGGAATCCTTGAAGGGAGACCTCATTTGCATCCTGTCGATGTTGTTGCTGGCGATTTACTTTGCATTCGGCAGACTCAACATGCGGTTTTTTCCGAGTGTGTGGCTCTACGTGGTGCCCCTGTATTATGTCGCCGGCGTTATCTGCATGGTGGTGGCGGTATGGATCGATCGCGGAGAGCGAATGGTTTTACCCGCGGGAATGGAGTGGGCCTGGGTGGCGGGGTTGATCCTGGTGCCGACGGTCTTGGGGCACAGCCTGGTGAATGCGGCGCTCAAGCATCAGCGCGGCCAAGTGGTGGGTATCTTCAACCAGGCCCAGTTCATTTTTGCGGGCGTGATGGCTTACTGGATCTTCAATGAAAAGCCGGGATGGACCTTTTACATTGCCAGCGTGCTGATGGTGGTGGGCGTCCTCATCGCGGTGCGCGCGAGAGTCGAGTAAGCGCGCGATCCGCCTCAGAGGGCCTGGCGGGATCGCTTTTTGCGGTAGAAGAGAGAATCGATGCCGAAGGCACCCCCGCCCTGCAGGAAGAGCAGGCCGAATGCGAGGATGTAGAGGAGGATTAATTCCTCTTGGCCGGCGGCACCGAGCTGCGAGCCGGCGACCAGGGCCATGACCAGGACGATAAGAATCAAGCCGGAGCAGATGCGGGTGAGGAAACCGAGAACGATGCTGGCGGGGAGCACTGCGCAGATGGCGGCTGCACCGCTGGCAAGAAGCACGGGGAAGGGATAGTCGGCTGCGGCGAGCTGGTCGATGAAGGACCAGGGCTGATCTTTCCAGACGTAATTCCAGGCCTCGACCGCGTTCGACCAGCCGTGCGAGAGGAGAAGCAGGAGTCCGCATCCCAGGCGGAAGAGGAGGAGGCTGAAGTCGACGATGGGAGATGCTTTTTGGCGGGTGATCAAGGGGGTCTTCGTTATTGGTTATTTATCCCCACTTCGCGGGGCTCTGCAAGTTCGCTTCGCGATCACTTTGCGCGCTACCGCGCAGGCAGTGTTACGGCTTATCGGGCCGGCGATGGGAGTGGAAAGGTCCAGGAGAGCGCAAGCGAAACGAGAAGAAGAGACGGTATCCGTAAGTCCCGGGAAAATGGAGCGGGCGTAGATCGGAAGACCGCGCGGGAAGCGTCGCTACAGCGGTTGGGGGAGGAGGAAAAGCCCGTTGTTGCGCTCCGGGGCGGGCACGCGCGGCCGGCCTGGGGTTTACTCAGAATCCCCGGTCGATTCCCCAGCGTCTTCTTGCTGGAGGCGTTCTGCGCAACGCTGGAGGCGATCGATTTTACGCGAGATTGTGGTGGCGAGGGCGGCGAATTGCTCGCGGCGTTCCGAGGCCTCGCGGGCGATGTCGGTGCGCGCGTTGGTGATTTGGAGATCGAGAAGATCTTCCAGGGACTGGAGGCGGTTGAGGATGTCGCGATCGAGCTTACTGGCGTAGTTCTCGATGGATTTCTCGAGGCGCTCGAGCCTCTGGTCCAGCTCCGTGCCGGGCTCGCCGGGGATGGATTCGAAGAGGCATTCGAGATGATCGGTGCTGTCTTCAGTGAAGGTGCTCATTGTGTTGATTTCGGGCGGGGCGCGCGGGAGAGAGTGGACGGCTGGAGCGGGAAGCTTGAAGGAAATGGGGCGCCGCCGCGGGTGAGGTTTTTGACGGGGAAGAGGCGCGAGACGGATGTTTATATTTTCCATAATTTACACAAAAAAAAGCAAAAATAAAGGGTTAATTACAATAATTATGGAATTTATAAAGATTTTCCGGGGAAATTGCCTGTTGCTTCCTCGCCTCCCTTGACGAAAAGATGTCGCCCGCCCCGGCCCAACCATGGAGGTTTCCAGAAAAGCAGATCTTCTCAGTTGCGTGCACTACCTGCCGCGCATCCGCCTGGACGAGGGGGGAGTCGTGCGCTCCGTCATCGACCTGATCAACGGTCTCGTGGGAAAAGGGGTCTCCGTAACCCTGCTGACGCATGACGCAGAGGACTGCCCGTCGCACTGGATCCGGGATTCACTCGGGAATCCGAGAGTCCAGGAGGTTGAATTCAGTGGTGCGCGCGTCCCCTCGCTGGCGAAGTCTCAGCTGGGGCGAGCTCTGCGGGAAGCGGACGTTTTGCACCTCCATTCGCCGTGGTATCCCACCAATATCCCGCTGGCGGCGATGGCCCGCGAAGCCGGGGTTCCTTATGCGGTGACCCTGCATGGTATGCTGGACGACTGGCCGATGCAGCAGAAGCGATGGAAGAAGCGACTCTACCTGGCTTGGCGCGGACGTCGTTTCCTCGAGAATGCCTCCTGTGTGCACTGCACCGCCGAATTGGAAAAGGAGCAGGCCGCTCGCCGGGCGCCGCGGGCCCGCTGGCAAGTATTGCCGCTGGTTGTGGATCTCTCCCCTTACAAGGAGTTGCCGGGCGAGGATGTGGCCCTTGTGGAGATTCCCTGGTTGCAGGGAGACGTGCCAACGATTCTTTTCTTGAGCAGGATCCATCCGAAGAAAGGACTGGAGTGCCTTCTCAAGGCGTTTGTCTTGCTGCGAGAGAGAGGCATCTTCTGCAAACTTGCGATCGCGGGGACCGGTTCTCAGAGCTATGTCGAAAAAGTGAATGAATTGATCGGTAAACTCGCTTTAGAGGATCGCGTGCGTTTGGTGGGAATGGTTGGCGGGCCTCTGAAAGCCTCACTTTTTCAGTGGGCGGATGTTTTCGTCTTGCCGACCAGCCAGGAGAACTATGGCCTCGTTTTTCTCGAGGCGATGGCTTGCGCAACCCAGGTGGTGACCACAAGCGGCGTGGATATTTGGCCTCAACTGGAAGAAGCAGGAGCCATCATCGTGGACCAGGACCCCGAAGAAATCGCCCGTGTTCTCGAAGAGCAAACCTGCGATCTGAAAGCCCTGCAAGAGCGTGGAATTCGCAGCCGGGCCTATGTTTTCGAGAAGCTTGAAATGGGGGTGCTGGCTTCCAGATACGTCCAACTCTATCGAGATCTGGCGGAGGATTCCCGGAGATAATCCGGAAATGGCCGGTATCAAGCAACCATCTCGTCGAGCGGAATTTCCGCGGCAGTGATGGTTCGGCAATTCGTCTACTCACGCCTTGGGCTTGGCGGTGTAGTAATCCAGATACCCGTGGTGCGAGTAATACGAGTAATAGTTGTAGTAGTTGTAGTCGCGCATCTGGGTATTCATCTGGTTAAGCACGACTCCACCCACGTTGACCTGGCGGTCGTAGAGCTGATCCAGTGATTGACCGACGAGGCGGGCCGGTGTTGACGACAGCTTGACGACGAAAACGACGGTGTCCACGTAAGGCGCGAGGCTGGTGGTATCGTCTGCCGCCATGATGGGCGCGCTGTCGATGATGACGTAGTCGTATTGTTCCCGCGCTTCCTTGAGGAAGACCGGCGTAATGGAGGAGAGCAGGTATTCCGAGGTTTGGGAGAGATGTTCGCCGCGCGGGATAAAAAAGAGATTAGGCGTCTTGGTGGCGACGACGGCATCTTCCCAGCGATTCTGCTCGGTGAGGATTTCGCCCATGCCGGGGTTGTTATCGACTTCGAAGGTATCGTGCATGGATCCGCGGCGGAGGTCGCAGTCGACGAGGAGCACTTTGGCGCCGGCGGTCGCCATGGTGAGCGCAAGATTGGAAGCGGTGGTGGTTTTACCCTCCGAAGGGACGGCACTGGTGAGGCAGATGATCTTGGGCGGTTCCTTGCCCCACTGCTTGAAGAGAATGGAGGAGCGAAGGTTGCGGTAAGATTCTGCGAAGACGTGGCGTTCGTCGTCGGGCTGAAGGATGGGGGTGCCGTCCTTTTCGCTCTGGAGCGGGATGTGACCGAGGACGTCTTCGCTGAAGTGCGTCTGGAATTCGGCGAGGGTATTCATGCGGTCGTCGAGGCGATCGACGAGGATGAGAATGCCGATACCGAGGACGACGCCGACTCCGAGCCCGGAGAGAATGGGGCCGAAGCGGTGGGGTTCCAGGAGCGTGGAGGCGGTGGCGCGCTCCATGATGGTGGTGGAATCCTGGGCCAGGTTCTTATTGAGATCGATGTCGCGCAGGCTGATGAGGAGATCCTGGTACATCTCGCGGGTGTGATCGATCTTGGCCACGATGCGCTGGTGCTGGGCGAGGCGGCGGTCGATCTCGAGCGCTTCCTCCTGGTAAGCTTCGATCTGGGCCTCGAGGTTCTTGATTTGGAGGGCGAGGGTGTCCTGCTGTTTCTTGAGATTTTCCAGGCTCTGTTCCTGGTAGATGGAAAGGAGCACCCCAAACCGCTGCAACTCTTCGCGTTTCTCAATCATGCGGGGGTGATCCGGCTTATAGATCTGGGCCATGGTTTCCAGGTCGCTTTCGATGAGGGCGAATTGTTGCTTAGTGGTGATGAATTCACGTTCGGCGGTGCCGACTGCGAGCGCGGAAAGTTCGTCGAAGGAAGACTCCTCGGAAATGCTTTGGCGACGCTCGATGGTCTGGTCGAGGTCCATCAGCTCGTAGAGATCGTATTCGGTTTGGAGCGCATCTCTCCGGGCCTTGTACATGGCAACCTGCGCCGCAGCCGGGTTTTCGCCGCGCTGCAGGATGAGAATCTTGTCGTTGTCGTTGTCGGCGAGAAAGGTTTCGAGCTCGGTTTGGTCGGTATTGACCTGCTGTTCCATGCGGAGCAGTTCTTCGGTAATGTTGTTGAGGGTGGTATCGGTCATGTCCGTCCGCATTTCACTGCGGATGTTCATGTATTCGTCGAGGAGGGCGTCGAGGTAAGCCTGGGTGTATTCCGGTTCCTCGCCGACGGACTGGAGGTTGAGAATGGAAGAGTTGCGGGTGCGAGTGACTTCGATTTCGACCGGCACGGGCTCGAGTTCGGAACGCATGGCCTCGAGGCGTTCGAGCGCCCGGCGGCGCACCTCGCCGCTTTGGACGAGCTCCATTTGAGTTCCGAAGAATTCGCGTTGGTTGACCAGACTGGGGGTGTTTTTGTTCAGGTTGACCGTATCGCCAGCGACGATGCGGGCGAAGGAGACGTACATGATGGGCTCATTGGATATTCTCCATGCCTGGAAGCAGACGGCGATGCTGGTGCAGAGGAGAAGCACCCACCAGCGCTTCTTGAGCTGCGTCTTGTAACGTTGCACGAGGCTGAAGAGAACCTCGAGCCGCGTCATCTGGCTGTCATTGACCGTTGTTTCCATAGGGTGAAGGGCGGGGGCCTAAAAGTTGAATAGCTTTTCCTCGACGATGATCACATCGTTGGGTTCAAGAATCATATCCAGTTGGATACGGCCCTTCTCCATGATGTCTTTGACGTTGATGGTAAATTCCCTGGTCTGGGCTTTCCGCGGAAAGGAAGCAAATGCGCTAGAGGCGGTACTTAAGCCCTCCTCACCGGGCTCCGCAACCGGATTCTCCGGCACGACGGGACGGACGACCTTGACCTTGGAGCGCTTGGCGAATGGGGTGAAGCCGCCCGCCGCAAGAATCGCGTCGGCCACGCTGAGGTCGGCGCCCGTGGGCAGAGCAATGGGGCCTTCCCGGTTGACGGCGCCCCAGACGTTGACGCGGGGGCCGCTGTAAATGCTTTGCGGGCCCGCGCTGCGGCCCTGCTGGCGGGTGCCGAGCCAGTCCAGTCCGATGATGACGGTGGCTTGCTGGTAATGTTTCTTTTCGAGCTCCGCTTTGACTTCGTAAGCCAGGGCCTTGCAGGTTTTCCCTTTAGCATAGACGCGACCGATGTAGGGAATCTCCACTTCCCCGGAATCGGTGACGATCAGGCTGAAGAGGCCGGACCGATCCTCCACGATGCGGAAAGCGAGGACATCTCCGTGTTCCAGAGGCCGTTTCTCGTCGAGGACTTCCATCGACGAAGTCGAGGCGAGGGGGGCGGGGGTGTCGCCGCCCTCCGAAGTCGAGGGCGCCGAGGTGGCGGGAGACTGGGCTGAAACGGAAGACAGGAATGCCACGCAGAGGGCGAGGAGAGCTGCTGCCGGACGTACGAATCCAGGCGGCATCATGGTCGGAGAACTCATGGGGCTGGTGGTGTTGAGGCGGAGGGGGGGGTGGAGGCGGCGCCTCCGGGGTCGAGTACTATACTCCTTTTTAAAAATTATACGAGAAATTTATGGTGGCGCGGTTTTCTGTGAAATCTCCGTCCGGAGCGCTGCTGTCGACCTTGAGCCAG
>JAHEJT010000102.1 GCA_024638765.1 Verrucomicrobiales bacterium | reverse complement strand
CACGTAGTAATTGTAGGTCCCGCCCTTCGTGGCCTCGGGAGACCCGATGTCTTCCTGCTCCGAGCCGTCCTTCCATTCCAAATCGGCCGGAATGTCCTCCGGCGTCGCAAAAGTGAAAAATTCCGGATCCGCCGCGTAATACGCTTCCACCTCCGCGCTGATGTCCCCCGCTGGCGCAACCTCCTCCTCGCCTCCGCCGCAGCCGCACAGTCCTGCCGCTGCCATCATCGTTCCTGCCAGTAACCAGTTTGTTTTCCTCATCAGCTTCAACTTCATTGGCCGCTATTGATACACGGTAAACTTCTTCGGATCAAACGCTTCCCGGATCGCTTCCCCGATAAATGTCACCAGCGTCAGCACAATCACCATCGCACAAAACGCCGAACTCACGATCCACGGCGCGTGCAGCGCCCCGATCCCCTGCTTCAGCAACTCCCCCCAACTCGGCGTCGGCGATGGCAGCCCGAACCCCAGGAAATCCAGCGCCGTAATCGAAATAATCGCGCTCGCCACCGTAAACGGCATGAATGTCACGATCGTGGAAATCGTGTTCGGCAGGATATGGCCGAATATGATCCGCGGCGTGCTCGCCCCCAGCAATCGCGCCGCCGCCGAGTAATCGCGCGCTTTTTCTCTGTAGGTCGCCGTGCGCATGTAATACGTCATTCCCGTCCATGAAAACAATACCATAACCGCAAGCAATAACCCGATTCGAATTGACACCGGCAGGCCCGCCGGAAACAGCGATACCGTGATGATCACCATGTAGAGAAACGGAATGTTCGACCAAATCTCCACCAGCCGCTGCCCCAGCAAATCCGTTTTCCCTCCGAAATACCCCATCGCACACCCGATCGCGATCCCGATCAGGTAAACGAAAAACATGAACACCAGCGCAAACAACATCGCGATCCGAAACCCGTAAAACAGCCGCGCCAGGATGTCCCGCCCCGTCTTGTCCGTCCCCAGGTAATGAAGATTCCTGAAACTCGGCGGCGCCGGGTGCCGCACGCCCTCCCGGTAATCGTTCTCGAATTCATTGTAGGGCACCGCCGGCATCCACACCCAGTTCCCCTTCCCCTCCGCCCGGAACTTCTTCTGCAAATCCCGGTAACTGGCCTCGTACGCGTAATCCTCTCCAAACGTCTCCCCGCTCTTAAATGCCGTGTAGGTCGGAAAATACAGTTTGCCTTCGTACTTCACCACGATCGCCCGGTCGTTCACCAGAAGCCGGCCGAACACCGATAAGAACAGCAGGAACACCAGCAGCACGAACGAGAAATAACCCCGCTTGATCGAATGGAAGCGCCGCAGTTTTTTCTGCGTCAATGGATTCGGACGGTAAGCAAGGACCAGGTAATACAACGCCGCCAGGACGATCACCTTCAACGCGACGCTCAACGCGTGCACTCCCCCGCTGTAGGGCACCAGGAATTCGTGAATCGTCAGCAGGATCGTGCACACAATCAACCCCGCCAGCGCCATCGCCCGGCGCCGGCTCCGCGGCCGCCCCTCGCGCCCGGCACCCGTCTCACCATTCTCTGCCCCCTCCTGCATCGTCACCTGACCATTACTTGAACCGGACCCGGGGATCCACCAGCGCCACCAGGATGTCCGAAAGCACATTCCCCAGCAGCATCAGCACCGCGCCGAGAAGTATCACTCCCATCACCACCGGGTAATCACGGTCCAGCACCGACTTGAACCCCAGCAGCCCGAACCCGTCGATATCGAAGATCTTCTCAATAAGGAACGAGCCCATAATGAGAAACGATACCTGGTGCCCGAAATTCGTCGCGATCGGGATCATCGAATTGCGCAGCGCATGCTTTCGCACCGCGTCCTTGAAGGTAATCCCCTTCGCCACCGCGGTCCGGACGTAATCCGCCGCGAGATTGTCCATCAGGTGATTCTTCATCAGGAACGTCACGAACGCGAAGCTGCCGATCAGATAGCAGATCAGCGGCAGCGCCGAGTGATGCAGCAAATCCACTACCTTGCCCCCGAAACTCAAGTCCTCGAATTCGTAACTTACGAACCCGCCGATCGGGAACCATTCCAGCCGCGCCGCCAGGAAGACTACCAGGATCGCGCCCAGCACGTACCCCGGGATCGCATAACCGACGAACACGAGGATCGACGTCACGTTGTCCATCACCGAGTTGTGCTTCACCGCCTTGAAAATCCCCAGCGGAATGCAGATCAAGTACGTCAGGATCAGCGTTACCACCCCGTAATACGTCGAGATCGGCAGCCGCTGCGCGATCACGTCGATCACCGGCTCATGGTAAATATACGATCTCCCGAAATCCCCCGTGCACACGTTCCCCAGCCAGGCCACGTACGCCACGTACCAAGGCTTGTCGAACCCGTAATACTCCCGCAGCTGGTCGAGCTGATCCTCCGACAAGGCCATCTCCTGCCCCGCGCCCCCGCCGGTCCCCGATTGCAGCGCCGCCGCCCGCGCCTGCGCAATCGCCTGCTCCATCGGACCCCCGGGCACAAATCGCGTGATGAAAAAGACGATGAGAGTGATGCCGAAAAGCGTCGGGGGAATTAAAAGAAATCTCCGGATGAAATAATCTCTCATGCTCCGGCCGGTGGCAGCCTTCGCCGAAGACAGTGCTTTGTAAAGCCCTCCAATTCAACCCTTTTCTCCCCCTCCTCAGCTGCCACACCGCCACACCTTCCATCATCATTGCCCCCTTCCTCGTCCCCCGACCCGTGACCCGGGCCCCACCACTCCACCACTCCGGCACCCCAATAATCCAATAATCCAAGCCTTTCTCCCCCATACCTCTACATCTGTGCTTCCCGCCGGTGCTTCATTTCTTCATTGAATAACCCGCCCTTTCGCGAAACCCTCTCCCCGTGGTCCCACACCGGCTGCTCGCTCTCACCATTTCCGCCCTCGCCGTTTTTTCCACGGCCTGCGAACGCACCGACCGCGCCACCCGCGCCGCCCGCGACAAGATCCTCCTCCTCGGCAACGGCGCCGAACCCAAGGCCCTCGATCCACACATCGTCTCCAGCGTCGGAGACGCCAACATCCTCCGCGCCCTCTTCGAAGGTCTCGTCACTTACCATCCCTCCGACGACTCCGCCCACGAACCCGGCGTCGCCAAACGCTGGGAAGCCAACGACAATTTCACGGAGTGGACCTTCTTCCTTCGGGACGACGCAAGATGGTCGAACGGCGATTCCGTTACCGCCCACGACTTCGTCTACGCTTACAGCCGCATCCTCCACCCCGAGATGGGCAGCCCCTACGCCTCCATGCTCTACTTCCTCAAAAACGGCGAGGCCTACAGCACCGGCGCCGTCACCGACTTCTCACAGGTCGGCGTCAAAGCACCGGACGACCACACCCTCGTCTGCACGCTCGAAGATCCTTCCCCTTATTTTCCCGATGTCGTCAAGCACACCACCTGGTACCCGGTCCACCAGGCCACCATCGAAAAATTCGGCAGCATGACCGATCAGTTCACCCTCTGGCAACGCCCCGGTAATCATGTCGGCAACGGCGCCTTCCGCCTTGTCGACTGGCGCATCAACACCTTCGTCAAGGTCGAGCGCAATCCCCATTACTGGGACGCCGCCAACGTCAAACCCAACGGCATCGTCTTTTTTCCCATCGAAAACAATTTTACCGAGGAACGCGCCTTCCGCGGCGGCCTCATCCACTATACCTACGTCCTCGCTCCCAGCCTCATCGATTGGTACCGCGAAAACCGGACCGAGGTCCTCCGCTCGGAAACCTACGCCGGCTCCTACTTCTTCCGCTGTAATGTCACGCGAGAACCCATGAACAACCTGTTCTTCCGCAAAGCCCTCGCTGCCGCCATCGACCGCGAAACCATCGTCAGGTATGTCACCATGGGCGGCCAGCAGCCTGCCCATGGATTCACTCCCCCTTCGGACGCCGGGTACCAGCCCCCCGACGTCATCCGTTTCGACCCCGCAAAGGCCAGGCAATACCTCGCACAAGCCGGGTACGCCGACGGCTCCGACGTGCCTGCTTTCGATCTCATCGTCAATACGTCCGAACAACACAAGGCCATCGCCGAAGCCGTGCAGGACATGTGGAAGACCCACCTCGGCATCACCAGGGTCAGTATCTCCAACCAGGAATGGAAAGTCTTCCAGCAGACCATCCTCGATCTCAATTACGAAGTGGCGCGCGCCGGGTGGATCGGCGATTACGTCGATCCCACCACTTTCCTCCACATGTGGCGCACCGGTGACACCAACAACCAGACCGGCTGGAGCAGCCCGGATTACGATCGCCTTCTCAAGAAAGCGGCCCAGCTCAGCGACACCCAGGCCCGCTACGCCATGCTCTATCAGGCCGAATCCATCCTGCTCGAGGAACTCCCCGTAATCCCCCTCTACTGGTACACCCGCGTCTACGCCATCAGCCCCCACATCGTGAACTGGAACCCTCTCCTCCTCGACAACCACCCCTACAAACACATCGATATCCGCCTCCCCGGCGACAACCCCGACCGCCCCCCATATAACTAATAACTAATAACTAATAACTGATACCCCCCTTGAGCACCGCCCACTTCATCTCCTACCGCTTCGCCCAGGCCGTCTTCGCGCTCTTCTGCATCGTCACCATCACCTTCTTTCTCAACCGTTTCGCCCCCGGCAATCCTTTCCTCGACGAGAAAGCGATCCCCGAGCACCTCGTCGATAACATGAAGGCTTATTACGGCCTCGATAAACCGCTCTTCACCCAATACCTCGTCAACCTGAAGAATCTTCTCGTCGGCGATCTCGGCGCCTCCTTCGGAAACAAAGGCTACACCGTCAACGAGGTCATCGCCCAGAGTTGGCCCGTCTCCGCCCGGATCGGCCTCTGCGGACTCGGCCTCGCCCTCCTCCTCGGCGTCCCCATCGGCGTTTTCGCCGCCGCCCACCGCAACTCCCGCATCGATTACGGGCTCATGTCCCTCGCCCTCCTCGGCATCTGCCTGCCCACCTTCGTCATCGCGCCTATCCTCGGCAACATCTTCGGCCTCCGCCTCAAGTGGTTCGACGTCGCCGGGTGGGAAGGCTCCTCGGCATGGGTCCTCGCCTCCGCCACCCTCGGTATTTATTACGCCGCTTACATCGCGCGCCTCACCCGCGGTTCCATGCTCGACCAACTCAACCAGGATTACATCCGCACCGCGCAGGCCAAGGGCGTGTCCCCCAACAAGATCCTCTTTAAACACGCTTTCCGGGGCGGCATCTCCCCCGTCGTCGCTTACCTCGGCCCCGCCCTCGCCAGCCTCATCGGCGGCACCTTCGTCGTCGAGTTCGTCTTCAACCTGCCCGGGCTCGGCCAGCACTTCGTGCGCGCCGTCACCAACCGCGATTATACCCTCATCCAGGGGACCGTCATCGTCTTCGCCACCCTCATCCTGGTCTTCAATTTACTCTCCGACCTCGCCCAGGTCTGGCTCGATCCCCGCCGCAAACTGAAAACATGAGCGTCATGAACGTTACGAATATCAACAAACAGACGAAGCATCCCCTCCAGTGGTCAGTGTTCGGTGTTCAGTGTTCAGGCACTGCCTCGACGCGGTCCCGCGCACTCCTAACACCTCCCCCGAACACTGAAACCTGAAACCTGAACACTCAAAAGTGCCCTCCACACCCACAGCCTCCACCCCCGCCCCGCCCGCTCCCGACCGAGTCGAGAAAGGCACCTCCCTCGGCCGCGATGCCTGGCATCGCCTGCGGAAGAATAAGCTCGCCATGTGCTCGCTATGGTTCCTCCTCGCCATGGTCCTCACCTGTTACCTGCTCCCCTTCCTTCCCTTAATCGCAGATCCGAACAAGACCTATCCCGACCTCAAGTCCCTCGGCCCCTTCACCACCGGCGAGTCCGTCAAAGGCCCCTCCGTCTTTTACTCTCTCGGCTCGGATTACCTCGGACGCGACATCTTCTCGCGCATTCTCCATGGGGGACGCGTCTCCCTCACCGTCGGTTTCCTCGCCACCTCGGTGTCCCTCACCATCGGCGTCCTTTACGGCGCCATCGCGGGCTTTGTCGGCGGCCGCACCGACGCCGCCATGATGCGCGTCGTCGATATCCTTTACGCCCTGCCCTTCCTCATCATCGTCATTATCCTCACCACTTATTTCGGCAATCAACTCTGGCTTCTCTTCGTCTGCATCGGAGCCGTCGAGTGGCTCACCATGGCCCGCATCGTCCGCGGCCAGGTGCTCTCCCTCAAAAAACAGGAGTTCATTGAGGCTGCACAAAGTCTCGGCCTCGGCAACGCCGCCATCATCTTCCGCCACCTCATCCCCAACACCGTCGGCACCATCATCGTTTACACCACCCTCACCGTCCCGGCTGTCATGCGTCTCGAGGCCATCCTCAGCTTCCTCGGCCTCGGCGTCCAGCCCCCCCACGCCTCCTGGGGCAGCCTCATCAAGGAAGGCGCCGACCGCATGATCAGCGACCCCTCCCTCCTCGTCTTCCCCTCCCTCTTCTTCGCCGCCACCCTCTTCTCCCTCAACTTCCTCGGCGACGGCCTCCGCGACGCCCTCGACCCGAAAACAAGTAAGGATTAGACAGAGGTTTCGGTGTTCGGTGTTCGGTGTTCAGGATACAGAACCTCAGTGCGACCTGTCCAATCCGTCTGACCCGAAATCCAACACCTGATGCCCCCCTTCGTGCGGCTGGTGACCAGTGGTCTGAACGCCGAGCCCTGAACACTGAACACCGAACACTGAACACTGAACACTGAACACTGAACACTGAACACTGAACACTGAACACCGAACACTGAACACTGAACACCGAACACCGAACACCGAACACCGAACACTGACACCTAGACATCCACCTTCGGCGCTTCCCGCACCTCGAGCCCCTCCACCTCGAAGAAATCCCACTTCGGAAAGTTCCCCATCCCCGCCACCACGCTCGAAGGAAACATCTCGATCCGGTTGTTCATGTCCCGCACGTTCCCATTAAAAAACCGCCGCGCCGCCTGGATCCGGTCCTCCGTGTTCACCAGCTCCTCCTGCAATTGCATGAAATTCTTGTCCGCCTTCAAATCCGGATAACTCTCCGCCAAAGCGAACAACTTCCCCACCCCGCGCACCAACTCGGTCTCGTCACGGCCCTGATCGCGCACCCGATCGTGCGGTGCTTCCGCCCGGTTGCGCGCTGCCACCACCGCCTCCAGCGTCTCACGCTCGTGCTTCGCGTACCCCTTGACCGTCTCCACCAGATTCGGAATCAGGTTGTGCCGCCGCTTTAACTCCGTGTCGATGTCCGACCACGACTCCCTGCAATGATTCCGCAGCCGGACCAAGCCGTTGAATGTCCCAATGAACCAGAACAGGGGAATCAACAACACCCCGCCGATGATGAGTAATTCAGGCATTCGTTATCCTCTCCCTCGCGTGCCCCGGGATATTCCCGAGAATACCCGAAACCAACTCAAAAGCCCTTTGAAACTGCGGCACCTCGAATCGCTTGGACCCCTGGTAACAAATCATGGAACGCCCGCCGCACTCAATGCTCATCCCTTCCACCCGGAGCAACATCTCCATGACCGGCCCATGAATCACATCATACGCCCAGCGCTTGTCCTCCGCTTTCACGTGATACCGGCGACTGAATTCCGCCGACTCAAAATCGATGTCGTCCCACCCGAACGCGGCCGAGAGCTTGTGGAACACATGCTCCGGCCGGATCACCAGGGGCAACAACGGAAACGGGCTCTCCACGATCACCGCCGAAAACTGGTGGTGATGCGTCTGCCGCTGCCCCTTCGAATTGGTGGAGTGCGTCTCGTAATGGTAATCGAACATCCTCGTCTCGAATCCCTCGATCCTCCCCGCAACGATGTTAAACGCATACCGGTTGCTGCCGGATCGCAGGCACTCGAATTCCCGATGCTCATCGTCGAACCCGCGCACTTTATCCGGCGCAAAATAAAGTTGCCGCTCCGCCGCCCACGCGCGCAGCGCCTCCCGCCGCTCCTTCTCCTTCTTGTGGCCGTGTATCGCCAGCACCACAGCCAGCACAATGAAAACCGGTAGTATAATGAATATTAATCCCTCCACGATTGGTCCCTTTCGCAATCAAATCTACCGGAAGAACCCCGTCCCAGCGATTACAAACCCACCCCCATTTTGCAACGCCGGCCCCTCGAATGAAAAATTTTCGTGTATTCCGTGTCCTCTGCGGTCAAAAAATCTGCCTCCATCTGCGTGATTTATCCTGCCTTCAGCAGGCTCTGCAAAGAGGCTTCGCTTTCAATTATGCGCTAACGCGCCAAAGCAGTGCGGTTAAAAAAAATTTCGCGTGTTTTGCGTATTTCGCGGTTAAAGAATTCTGCGGTAAAAAATTCTGTGTAAATTTATCCCGCTTCGCGGGCTCTGCGGTCTGGCCTTGCCCCTCAATAGCTCCACTTTGTTTCGCTTGAGCAGTGTGTAAATCTGTGGTTTAAAGGAGCCGCGTCCATTCGCGGTCTCCCATGCCTTTACTCGAGGTAACCAACCTCCGCACCCACTTCCATACCCGCGCCGGCGTCGTCCGCGCCGTCGACGGCGTTTCCTTCTCTCTCGAAAAAGGCCGGACCATCGGCATCGTCGGAGAATCGGGTTGCGGAAAATCCGTCACCTGCTATTCCCTGCTCGGGCTCATCCC
This sequence comes from Verrucomicrobiales bacterium, assembly GCA_024638765.1. Lineage (GTDB taxonomy): Bacteria > Verrucomicrobiota > Verrucomicrobiia > Verrucomicrobiales > DEV007 > JAHEJT01. The sequence goes on along the minus strand of JAHEJT010000102.1, from coordinate 8,371 downwards.
TTCCCCCCCCGGAAAAATCGAGAGCGGCAGCGCCATCTTCGATGGGACCGACCTCCTCCACACCGACGAAAAAACGCTGCGCGCGATCCGCGGTAAACGGATCTCCATGATCTTTCAGGATCCCATGACCTCGCTCAACCCTTACCTCAGGATCTCTACCCAACTAGCCGAACCGCTTCGCATCCACGAGGATATCTCTAATCAGGAAGCACACGAACGCGCCGTGCTCGCCCTCGAGGAAGTCGGCATCCCCGATCCCGGCACCCGCGTCAAAATGTACCCGCACGAATTCTCCGGCGGCATGCGCCAACGCGTCATGATCGCCATGGCTCTCATCACCCGGCCCGAAATCCTCATCGCGGACGAACCCACCACCGCCCTCGATGTCACCGTCCAGGCCCAGATCCTCGATCTTATCCGCGACCGCCAGCAGAAACTCGGCACCGCCGTCATCTTCATCACCCATGACCTCGCCGTCGTCTCCGGATTCTGCGATACCGTCCATGTCATGTACGCCGGCGCCATCGTGGAGAGCGCCCCCACCTCGGAACTCTTCCGCAACCCACTCCACGCCTACACTCGCGCCCTCCACAAATCCGTCCCCGCACTTCAGAAAAAGGGAGAAGACCTCTACACCATCCCGGGCGCGCCCCCCGATCTCTCCGCCGCCATCCCAGGCTGCGCCTTCGCCCCCCGCTGCGAAACTTCCACCCGCGAACAGTGCCTCACCGAACACCGGCCCGAACTCATCGAATCCCAACCCTCCCACTTCGTCCAAAACTGCCCCGGCTGCCTCGGACCGATGTAGTGTTCAGGTTTCAGTGTTCGGTGTTCGGGCCAGACCCCAATCGTTGACACCTCCCAGCACACTGGAGACGCCACCACCACTCGAACCCTGAACACTGAAACCTGAACACCGAAACCTGCTCAATGCCCTTTCTCGAACTCCACAACCTCAAGACCCACTTCCCCGTCACCAGCGGCCTCCTCTTTAAAAAGGAAATTGACCGGGTCCGCGCCGTCGACGGCGTCACCTTGTCCCTCCAGAAAGGAGAAATCCTCGGGCTCGTCGGAGAATCGGGTTGCGGCAAATCCACCCTCTCCCGCACCGTCATGCAATTGATCGCAGCCACCGAGGGAGACGTCGTCCTCGAGGGAAAAAACCTCGCCGAACTCCCCGCCCGGGAAATCCGCCGCCACCGCATCAACTTTCAGATGATCTTCCAGGATCCTTACGCCTCGCTTAATCCCAGGATGACCGTCTTTAGCGCGCTCGCCGAAGCCGTGCGCCGCCGCCACGACCTCAAAGGCGCGCCGCTCGAAGCGCACGTCTCCGGTCTCATGCGCACCGTCGGTCTCGATCCCGCCTTCATGAAGAAATACCCCCACGAATTCTCCGGCGGCCAACGGCAACGCATCGCCATCGCCCGGGCCCTGGCGCCCGAACCCAAGCTCATCCTTGCGGACGAACCCGTCTCCGCACTCGATGTCTCCATTCAGTCCCAGATCCTCAACCTCCTTCTAAAATTGCGGCGGGAACTCGACCTCACCATGATCTTCATCTCGCACGATCTCGCCGTGGTCAAATACGTCGCCGACCGTATCGCGGTGATGTTCCAGGGAAAGATCGTGGAACTCGGCCCCGCCGAAGAACTCTTCGATAACCCGCAGCACGAATACACCAGGAAACTCCTCGCCGCCATTCCCCGCATTACTGCGGAGTAATCGGTTATCAGTTATCGGTTATCAGGGAGCCTCATTCGAACGCCTGGTGAGGATCCCATCCCTCATAACTAATAACTAATAACTAATAACTAATAACTAATACCTGATACCTGGTTACCGGCGCCAAAGGCGCCTAAACCTTCGCCAGCGCTACTTCCATGTTGCGCCGCACCAGGTCCCCCATCGTCTTGCAACTCTCAAACGCCACCGTCTCGTGCATCTCGCCCAATTCCTGGCGCAACTGCCCGATCTTTTCCGGCGTCGAACAGCAATCCGCGCACATGCTGTCCAGCAGGATCTCCAACCGCTTCCACGCCACCTTGACGCGGCGCAGGATGAGATTCCTCTCCTCCCGCTGATACTGCTGGATCGTCGGGTAATTCAACCGCCTCATGCACATTTCCACCACCGGCGCATTCTCTTTGAAATACTGCGGGAGATAAATCTTCACATTCCCCTCGTAAGACTGCTGATCAAAATCAATCGCTCGCACCCGGTATTGCACTTCCTCAAAATCAGGCGTGATGTCTACCACCCAATTGTAACTCCGCATATCCCCCAGCAGGCGAATGAAGGAGCGCTCATTGAATTTTACAAACTCCTTCGCGATCCGCACCTCGTTCAAATCGTCCCTTCCAAAATATTGCTCAATAAACATGTCTCCCGGAACCCCCGCAATATGCTCCTCGATCAGGGTTCCCTCGTTCACCAGGTAATTAATCCAGTTCGGGGACAGCGTGTGCTCCAATTCCAACCCATAAATGCGCGAGGCGTCCGCGATCTTCACATAAAAGTGATCGTAATTGTCGTTGTACTCGTTCACCACCCGCACCCGGAACGGCTGCGAATTTCCGAACTCACAAAAATCCACCCGCTCAATATAAAGATGATCAATCACCTGCGTATCCCCCGTCTTGAGAAGCGCATAGATGCTCGAAAGCTGCTGGTTCAGCTCTTTGAGGACATGCGGATCGTAGGTCACCGTCTTCCACAAGGTGTCCTCGTGGTTCCGGTCCAGCAGGGGAAATGCCTCCGCAAAACCCCGCATCTTCTGGTAAATCACCGGAATCCCGGAGTGCCGGCCATACTCTTTGAGATAGGCCGCCAATTGCTCCCCCACGGGGTAGAATTCTTTCCTCTTCGAGATGGGTTTCATCGGTGGGAGCTATCCTCGGCCGGCGCCACGGCGTTTTCACCATGCCGAAGCCCGGGCGCCGAGGCAAGCGGCTAAGCCCCTGCGGCCCCGTCACGGCGCCACCTTCGGATCTGCCCTCAGATTAACTTGGCGCCCAACCCCCTTTGAGGATATATTATCCCCGTTTCACGCAACCATCATCCGATACCCACATGGCAGAGAACCAACACTTTCTAGATGCTGTCGCCGCGCTCCGCCGGGACCTCCGCGAGGTCGCGTCCTCGGTCGATGAAGTCAAAACCATGCTCTCCGAGATGCGCGAGATCCTCACCGCGGACCATGAGAAGATCGAGAGCCTCGAGGCCCACGCCGAGCAAGATCACGAAAAGCTCCAGAAACTCGAGAAGACCAGGGAAGATCTCGAACGAACCGGCCGCATCCAGGTCCGCCCCACCATCGGTCTTTGAGCCGGAGGAATCCCCCCCTCCGACCGTCCCCGGCCTCCCGGCCCTGGGGAAACCCCATCCAGGTCAAAAAAGCTCTCCGCTTCTTTCACCTCTTCGGCCGTTAAAGAAAAATCCGTAAATCCTCACCCCGCCGCCGGCACGCCCGCACCTTCCGCCCATTCGGCCGCCGCTTTGACAATCTCGTAAAAACTCCCCGCCTCAAGACTGGCCCCGCCTACCAGTGCTCCATCCACGTCCGGCTGGGAAATCAGCTCGCCCATGTTGTTGGGCTTCACGCTGCCGCCGTACTGAATCCGCACCCTCTCCGCAGTCGATGGGGACGCCAGTTCGCCCAGCACCAGGCGAATAAACGCGTGCGCCTCCTGGGCCTGCTCCGGCGTCGCATTCCGGCCCGTGCCAATCGCCCAAATCGGTTCGTAAGCAATCACCGTCTCCCCGATCTTTCGATCGCCGAGCTCCGCAAGATCCTGCTCCAATTGACGCCGCAGCACTTCCTCCACCTTGCCCGCATCCCTCTCGTCGAGCGATTCCCCGACACAGAGGATCGGCTTGATGCGCGCCTCGTGCGCGGCGACGACTTTTTTCTGAATCATCTCGTCAGTCTCCCCATAGAGAGTCCTCCGCTCGCTGTGACCCAGGATCACACACGTCACGCAAACTTCCTTAAGCATGATCGCGCTGATCTCGCCCGTATGCGCCCCCGCGGGTTCCGCCGACATGTTTTGCGCCCCCAGGCTTACCACCGGGTGACCATCGAGGTGCCGCGCCGCCGCCGGGAGAGAAACGAACGGCGGGACAATCACCACGTCCGCCGCATATTTCTTCGGAAAATGTCCCAGGAATGAACGCAAAAACTGCTCCGTATCCGACGGAGGCATATGCATCTTCCAGTTCGCTGCAACAATCGGCTTTCTCATAATGCTTTCCGTATCGATTCAGAGGAGGCAACCGCGAAATACGCTAAAGAAGCGAAAGATAAGTGAGCAGTGAAGGACGGGCCCGGGTTGCAGGGAAAGACTCGGGATCCTTGGAAATTTTTTCGCTTCTTTCGCGTGTTTCGCGGTTAAAAAAATATCTGTGTAAATTTATCCCGCTTCGCGCGCTCTGCGGTCTGGCCTTGCCCCTCAATAGCTCCACTTTGTTTCGCTTGAGCAGTGTGTAAATCTGTGGTCCAGGAATCTTTCGCGGTTAAAGCAATCCGTGGCCGTCGATCTCCGTTTAACGATTAACGCTCACCCTTTCTCATCCAGCGCCGCAATCCCCGGTAACTCCTTGCCCTCCAGCAACTCCAGCGACGCGCCGCCGCCAGTAGAGATAAAAGTCATCTGGTCGGCAACCCCAAACTTGTTCACCGCCGTAACCGAGTCGCCTCCCCCGATAATCGCCGTCGCCCCCGACGCCGCCACCGCCCGCGCGATCGCTTCCGTCCCCTTCGCGAATTCATCAATCTCAAACACTCCCATCGGACCGTTCCACACAATGGTCTTCGCCTTGGCGATCTCGTCTTTAAACTCCACGATCGCCTCCTGCCCGATATCGATCCCCTGCCATCCTTCGGAAACGCCGGCACCAGGCCCGTAGCGGGGCGTCTCACGCGTCGCCGCGCCCGCTTTGAATTCGTCTGTTTCCAGGCCATTCGCCGGGAGCAGGAAACGCACCCCCTGCTGCTCGGCCTGCTTCAATATTTCCAGGGCCAGATCCAGCTTTTCATCTTCCACCAGGCTCTCGCCGATGGGGACTCCCTGGGCCTTCAAAAACGTGTTGGCCATCGCGCCGCCAATAATGAAACTGTCCGCCTTCTCAAGCAGCGCCGTGATCACGTCGATTTTACCCGAAACTTTGGCCCCTCCCAGGATTACCAGGAAGGGCCGCGCGGGATCTTCAAGTTCCTCGCGGAGGTATTTTAACTCGCGCTCCATCAGGAATCCCATCCCGCACTCGCCGATGTGATCCGCAACTCCCGCCGTCGAGGCGTGCGCGCGGTGCGCCGTCCCAAAAGCGTCGTTCACGTAAACATCACCGTGCGCCGCGAGCTGCTTGGCGAAATCCGCGTCGTTTTGCGTCTCTTCCGCGTGAAAACGCACGTTCTCCAACAGCAAAATCTCCCCTTCCCCCAACGCCCCCACCGCTTCCGCAGCCTTTGACCCGACGCATTCGTCCACAAAACTCACTTTCGCGGACAACAGTGCGCCGAGTCGCTCGGCGGCCGGCTTCAGGGAAAACTCGGCCTTGCGCTCCCCCTTGGGCCGGCCCAGATGCGACATCAGAATCACCCGCGCCCCCTCGCCCACGAGATACTCAATCGTCGGGATCGCAGCGCGAATCCGCGTGTCGTCGGTAATCGCCTGCGCCTCGTCTAACGGCACGTTGAAATCCACCCGCACCAGCACGCGGCGGCCCTTCACATCCAAATCCCTGACCGTTCGCTTCGCCATAGCTCAAACGAGAGTTCCCTCCCAATAAGTCCTCTAGGTCCTATCAGACCTATCGTCGCCCGCGGAACAACCCCCGCAAATCGGTCAGCGTCCGCCTCTCCCTCCTACAGCGATTTGGAAACCATCTTGAACATGTCCACAATCCGGTTGCTGTACCCCCACTCGTTGTCATACCAGCCCAGGACTTTTACGAAGTTCCCGTCCATCACCAGCGTCGTCAGCGAATCCAGAATACAGGAATGGGGATTGCCCACGATGTCCTTGAGCACCAGGGGCTCGTCGCTGTATTCAAGCACGCCCTTCAAGGGGCCCTCCGCCGCCGCCTTGTACTTCGCATTGAGTTCTTCCGCCGTGGTGCCCTTCTTGAGCACCACCGTCAGATCCGTGATCGATCCCGTCGGAGTCGGCACCCGCAACGCCCCCCCGTTCAACTTGCCCTGTAATTCAGGGATCACCAAGCCGATCGCCTTGGCTGCCCCCGTCGAGGAGGGAATGATATTTTCCGCCGCCGTCCGCGCGCGCCGCAAATCACTGTGCGGCTGGTCCAACACCCGCTGGTCGTTGGTGTAACTGTGAATCGTCGTCATGACACCGCGCTCGATCTCGTATTCGTCGTGCAATACCTTGGCCATTGGCGCCAGGCAGTTGGTGGTACAACTCGCGTTGGAAATAATATGATGATTCGCCGGATCGTATGTCTCGTCGTTGATCCCGATCGCCAGCGTCGCATCCGGCTCCTTGGCCGGCGCCGATATGATCACCTTCTTGGCTCCCGCGTCCAGGTGCTTGCTGGCCCCGGCCCGCGCCGTGAAGAATCCGGTCGACTCCAGGACCACGTCCACACCCAGGTCGTTCCACGGAAGCTTTCCGGGATCGCGCTCCTCGAATACCCGGATCTTGTGGCCGTTTACCGTGATCGACTCCTCGTCGTAACTGACTTCACCGTCATACTTGCCGGCGGTGGAGTCCCACTTCAAAAGGTGCGCCAGGGTGTGATTGTCCGTCAAATCGTTGATCGCAACGACCTGCTTCACCTCGTCTTTTGACATCGCCCGCAAGACCATGCGGCCGATCCGTCCAAATCCATTAATCGCGTAATTTGCCATCGGTACTTTTTTCTCTGAATGCCCGGGTTTCAGGGCGTTTTCTTAGGGTTCACGCGCTCATACCCTTTGCGGCGGCGCGGAGAGCCGCTAATAAAGCAAGACCAATGCCAACCGTCAAGGGTCGCGACTGCGCACTCGTGAATCGTTCACCGTGAACCGCTGACAGGACAGCATCCGGACCGGGACACCCGCTTCCCGCAAGCACGCCTGCCCCCGGGGGCGCCGGATCGGCGCCGGAACCCATCAGTCCTCTTGGTCCTATAAGCCCTATGGCTGCGCCTCCGTGGAGTCGAGCGCGCAACGCCCCCATCCGCCAAAGCGATCAGCGAAGGCACGGCCCTCCGCGCCCGCTACGCCCGCTACGCCCCCACCGGCGCCCCCTCCAACTCGGGGGGCAGCTCGTCGTCATCCTCGGCGGCCCGCTTCTTCTTGGGCCCGCCCGCCTCGGCCGGCGTGTCCTCCGGCAACTCCGGCGGCTTGGGACTGCGCGGCGGATTGAGCATCTTCCCATGCTCCATGATCTCCTTGATGTGCTCTCCGTCGAGGGTCTCGAACTCCAGGAGCGCCTGCGCGATCGCATCCAGCCTGTCCCGATGCTTGGTCAATACCTCCATCGCCTTCTCATAGGCCTCGTCAATCAGCCGCTTCACCTCTTTGTCGATCTCCTGCGCCGTGGCTTCGCTGTAGGTCCGTCCCCCCGTCAAGTCCCGGGCCAGAAATACCTGCTCGTGGTGGTCGCCATATTCTACCATCCCCAGCTTGTCGCTCATCCCCCATTCGCACACCATCTTGCGCGCCTGGTGCGTCGCCATCTTGATGTCACCGCTCGCGCCGCTGGTCACATCTCCAAACACGATCTCCTCCGCGACACGGCCTCCCATCGCCACCACCAGCGCATCGAGAATCTCGTTCTTGCGCATGTTATACTTGTCTTCCTCGGGTAACCACATCGTCGATCCCAGCGATGGCCCGCGCGGTATAATCGTCACCTTGTGCAGGGGCTCGGTGTGTTCCAGCAGGTGCAGGAGAATCGCGTGACCCGCCTCGTGATAAGCCGTGTTCTCTTTTTCCTTCTCGCTGATCGCCAGGCTGCGCCGTTCCTTGCCCCAGCGCACCTTGTCCCGCGCCTCTTCCAGTTCCTCCAGCGTGATCGCCTTGATTCCCCTGCGCGCCGCCAGCAGCGCGGCCTCGTTGATGACGTTGGCCAGCTCCGCCCCCGAATAACCCGGCGTGCCCCGCGCCACCACCCCCAGATCCACGTCCTCCGCGATCTTCACCTTCTTGGCGTGCACCTTCAGAATTTCCTCGCGCCCTTTCACGTCCGGCAGATTCACCGTGATCTCCCGGTCGAATCGCCCCGGACGCAACAGCGCCGGGTCGAGCACGTCGGGACGATTGGTCGCCGCGATGATTATTACTCCTTCCTGGGTGTCGAACCCGTCCATCTCCACCAGCAAGGCGTTCAAGGTCTGCTCACGCTCATCGTGTCCGCCGCCCAGTCCG
>JAHEJT010000271.1 GCA_024638765.1 Verrucomicrobiales bacterium | reverse complement strand
CGCGTAGAAAGCGCTGCACGCCGTACTTGCTCGTCCCAAAACGCCGCGCCTGGTGCTGCACCGGAATTTCCGCGGTGCGAAAACCTTCAATGCTCGCCAGCGACGGCACCATCCGGTGCATCTCGCCATACATGGGCAGCGCCTCGACCACCTCGCGGCGGTAACATTTAAAGCCGCAGTTGTGATCGTGCAGCTCTACACCGTTCAAACGGCTCAGCACCCGGTTGAAGATCCGGCTCGGCAAAACTTTGTGCCAGGGATCATATCGTTTGCGCTTCCAACCGCTCACGACATCATATCCCTCCGCCAGCTTTTCCAGGAATCGCGGGATCTCCGCCGGGTCGTCCTGCAGATCGGCGTCGAGCGTGAAAACAATTTCGCCCTCGGCCGTTTCATACCCTGCCGCCAGTCCCCCGGCCTTGCCGATATTGCGGCGAAAGCGGATCCCTTTCACATGGGCCGGGTCCATCTTCACCATCTGCTCGATCTTGTCCCAGCTCCCGTCGGTGCTGCCGTCGTCAATGAAAATAATCTCCCACGAACGCGAATGCATCACCGCTTGTTCGGCGATGCCCGCGTGAAGCTCGTTGAGCGATTCCTCTTCGTCTTTCAGCGGAATGATGAAGCTCACTGAGGGCTTCTCCGCGCCTTGCTGTTTTTTGTTTGTGTCCATTAGTCTTCGATTGGTTTCAATTTTAGTTTCGTCGCCTCTCTTTAACGCACTGCGCGTGCCAACTCCGGAAAGGCACGCGCATCGCCTCACCTTAGATCGTTCAGCACCAATAGGTTACGAAACTTTAAGATTTTTTTTCCCCCGCGCGGCCCGCCCACCGGCCGCCGAAAAACCCGGTAATAATTTCAGGCCCGCAGCCCCGCATCCGGTAATTCTTACCGTGCCCGCCGGATGCAGCCGGCACGGGACCCGAACTTTTCCAACAAGTCGATTAACTGACCGTTGGAGCCCCGAAGAAGCGGCTAAAATGAAGCCCCGGAGGGGCGGTTAGAAATTAGCCCCGGGTGAAACCCGGGGAATCACACGCAGTCGTGTTCCAGCCCCGGCAGGGGCGCAAGATTTTCTGCGATGATACCTCATCGCCGCACGCGGACTCCTGCTATCGAATGATCAAATTCGTTCGCCCCTGCCGGGGCGTGGATATTGTTCGCCGTTAATCCCCGGGCTTGCCGCCCGGGCGCTGTCTATCCTGGCCAGGATCGTTACCTCGCTGCGCGAGCTCTCTGCAACCCTTCCGGAGCTGAGTCCCAACAACGATCAGATTGTGGGTAAAGGTCAGAGCAGGACTGCACCCCCGGGAGGAACTCAAAGCGCATCAGGAACAAGTCGCCCGCGCGTCCGGCTAGGCGAGATGATATCGCTTCAGCTTATTGTAAATCGACTTCTCCGTGATCCCGAGACGACGCGCCGCTTCCGCCTTGTTGCCGCCCGTCGCTTCCAGGGTCTGGGTCAACGCCAGCTTCTCCAGGTCCCGCAGGGGAATGCTTGCCACCTGCGGCGCACGCCCTTCATTCACCCCGCCGCCCTCCGGCACGCGAATTTCTTCGGGGAGGTTCGCCGGCATGAGCGTGTCGCCTTCCAGAAACGCGGCGGCGCGCTCGAGCACATTCTCCAGCTGACGCACGTTGCCCGGCCAGTCGTACGCTTCCAGCACCTTCAGAGTTTCTTTTGCTAAAACCGGCGGCACCACACCCTGTCCACGGGCGCCTCTCGCGAGAAAATGCGTCGCCAGCGCCGCAATGTCTTCGGCACGCTCCCGCAACGCGGGAATCTCCAGCGGAATCACGTTCAAGCGGTAAAACAAATCCTCCCGGAACTCCCCCCGCTGGACTTCTTCCTTGAGATCGAGGTTGGTCGCCGCGATCACCCGCACATCGGCCGACAGCACCTTGGTCCCCCCGACGCGCTGGAACTCCAGGTCCTGGAGGACGTTGAGCAGTTTCGGCTGCAGTTCCAGCGGCAAATCCCCGATTTCATCCAGGAACAGGGTCCCGCCCGCCGCCGCCTCGATTTTCCCGATCCGCTTCTGCAGCGCCCCGGTGAACGCTCCTTTTTCGTGCCCGAACAGCTCCGACTCGAGAAGCTCCCGCGGAAGGGCGGGACAACTCACGGTGACGAATGGATTCTCCGCGCGGGTGCTGCCGTAATGGATGGCGCGCGCCGCCAGTCCCTTGCCCACCCCCGTCTCCCCGGTGAGCAGCACGGTCGAACCCAGCGCGGCAATCTTTTCGAGCTGCTGCAGAAATTCTTTAGTCGTTTCCGAATCACCGATGATGCCGGTAACCGGCCGCGAAACTCCGATGACTTCCTTGAGCGCCCGGTTCTCCTTGCGCATCGCGCCGATCTCCACCGCCTGCCGCAGGACCTGGAAAAGTTCGTCGAGGTCGAACGGCTTCGTCAGGAAATCGACCGCGCCGGCCTTCATCGCCTCCACCGCGTCCTTGATCTCGTCCGCCGCGGACAGCATCACCGCCGGGGTATCCGGAAATTTCGCCGCCAGGAATTTTAAGCAGTCCATCCCGTCTCCGTCCGCCATGTGGAGATCCAGCAAAAGGACGTCGGTTTCATCGTCGATTAACTCCATCGCCGCGTTTCCGCTCTCGACGATCGTGACGTCAAAACCGTAACGCCCCGCGTGGTGCGCCAGGAGCCCCCGCAGCGTCTCGTCGTCATCCGCCGCAATCAGCCGCGGCTTGGCCGTGCCCTTGTCTTCCGCCATGTCGCTGCCCTGCGCCAATCCGCCGCTATCCCTACCACGCCTTGGCCCGAAATGCGAGGCTTTCGCACGTGCACCACCCAACCCCCCGTCTGCCGACTCGCCGCGCGGAAGACATGGGCCAAAGCCGGCCGCTGGCGCAACGAAAGCGTGACCCCATACACCGCGGGATAAAGAATGCCCTGAAGATTCTCAGTGCTGCTCTCGCACACGGGAATGAAATTGCTTGTTCATGACCCGTCTCCCCCCGAATCTTTGGTGTAGACCCGGGAATGGTGGCTCGGGACGGATCGCGAGTCTACGAGCGAAGTAACTATCCTGACCAGGATTATCGGCTCATGCTTCGCCGCTCTGCAATATGGCTTCGCGCGTTTATCAATAGCCCAACTCGCTGGCTCGTCGGGGCAACAGTGGCAATCGAATTATCCCCGCCTTCGGCGGGGCTCTGCCAGCCTGGCTTCGCCTTCTCTAAAGTCCAACTCGCTCCGCTCGCCAGGCACGCAGTGCCGATTGCATGCGAACGAGGCGAAAACCGGCAAAATCAGGGGCTTGTAACGTCGGTGAACATCATTGACGTCGGTGAGTGTTGCCAATTTTGTTGCCAATAATTCAAATATTGGGCGCCCCTCCTCATTCTTCCCACCGCCTCGCGCCGCAATTGACCTGAAACCAATCTGTGGGTATCATAAATACAATGAGTGACACCTTGGAAAAGGCCAAAGAGCTTGCCTTATCGCTTTCATTAGATGAGCAGGCGGAACTCGGCGCGATCTTGCAAGACTCCTTGTTTGAGCAGGTGGTTTCCGACGAGGAAAATGAGAGAATCGCCTCGGTAATCCGGGAGCGTATCGATGGGCCGTTCATCCGAATCGATGATGTCGATGCCCATTTGAAGGAGCGAACCCAGGCCATTAGAGACCGTCTGGCAAAGGGGATCCGCAAAGACGGTTCCGATGCCTAGACGGTATTCTGAGCATCCGGCGGTTAAGGATGATATCGAGGATATCGTCGACTTTATTGCCTACGACGGACCAAGTCCCAGCATTGACCACGCCCTCAAAGTCGAGACGGCTATCGCGGCCGCGCTTCGGCGCATAAAGAACAATCCCTTTCAAGGACCAAAATATCTCGACCTCGCCGACGAGTTTCCCAATCTCCGACGATGCCAGGCTTTGCCCTATCGCAATTACCTCGTATTCTACGATCTCACCGAAGAAGAAGTGAGAATTCTCTATGTATTCGAAGCAAGCCGCGACATCCCCGAGCGAATTCGCGAGGAGCAGCGATACTGACCTGGTGAGGTTAGATCACGTCTCCATTGATCTCCTTCGATGCGCCAGTGAACGAAGAATATCATCAAGGACCTCGTCCAGCCGGGCGCCAACATCCTCAGCGAGAAAACGCGTAACATAGTAACCGTTTTCCTGTAGCAGCCGGTCCTTTCTCCGATCACGTCTGTATGCGTCGTGATCAGCGAAATGCTGTGGCCCGTCGAGTTCAATCACAATGCGGGATTCCTCATCCAGAAAATCAACCTCCATTCGGCTACGACCGCAAAATGTTATCGGCAGTTCACTGTTCAGTCGAAACCGGTCGCGGCAAGTTTCGAGGGTCTGCAGCCGCCGATACAGAAATGCTTCGCTGGCACTTCGGGCGCGCTCGACACCTTTCGCGTCCCGATTGAAACTCCGTGCCGCTCCGACGAAGAGATCTGCCAACGGTTTGTCCACCCCGTCGCGGATCAGCCGGCGCACACTTGCTGCGCAGTCCCGTTTCCATTTTGGGTCGACGGGGAGCGGAACCTCCGGCGGCCAACCAGGCAAGGCGCTGGCGGGTAGCAGAATCGTGTAGCCC
>JAHEJT010000016.1 GCA_024638765.1 Verrucomicrobiales bacterium | reverse complement strand
GTCTCCCAGGTCTGTGTTGAAACAGATAATCATCATCATGCGCTTCTTATCATCGTAGATCGCACGATAATGCGGCTTCTCCGATCCTCCCTCCGGACGGTATTCCCAGGTGATGAGCTCCTTGCGCCCCATGATCGCGTTGCCAATCGCGGGAACCTGCGGCTTTTCTTCGAGATCGAAAACGAAATGAAAAATCGGGTGATCCAACTCCAATTCCACGGGCTCGCGGCCGGGAAAAATCTTTTTCAGCGCGAAATAAAACGTGTTCCATTCATTTAATCCCCAGAAATCATCCACCATGATAAACCCGCCGTTGTGCATGTAGTCGCGCAGGATCTTGGCCTCTTCGTCGGTCAAAACAATATCGCCGGGCTCGATCATGTAAACGAAGGGATAATTCGCAAGTTGCTCGGCGTCGATATCCACGATCTTGCCGTCTGGGTCCACTTCCAACGCAGTCAATTCCTGGAGCCGGTAGGAAAAGTTCAGGTCGCTGTCAGGGTAATCCGTCGCCCACTTGTTGCGCCCGTAAGGATGACGGTATCCGCCGCTCCCGCTGTTGTAACGCAGCCGGGCAAAGGTAAAGCAATCGTCTGGCATCTCTTCGTTCAACTCCCAATCCGGGAACTCGATGCCGCGTTGCGCATAATAGGCCCGCGGATCGTCGACATCAAAACCGCCACGGCTTCTCCCTCCAAACTGCGCAAACGCCAGTCCTCCAATCATGAGGAGAACCGCGAGGATCACGATCACCCGCTTGTGTCGCAGTGTTTCCATGCCAGTCCCAAAAAGTGTCTCACAGTTTCAGCACCCCCGCCAATCCAACAATCCAACAATCGGGTCCCTCTCATTCCTCCCCGTCCTGCTTCCGGCCTTCCTCTCTCGACTCCGGACCATCGACTGACGACTGTGGACTACCGACCATCTCCACCAACAACCTCTGCGCCTCCCGAAACCGCGGCGCTTCGGAAAGCGAGTCGAGGACATGGCGCTTCGCCTCGTCCGGGTCTTTCTCTCTCTTTAATCGCGCCAACCGGTAGTGAATCTCCGCGGGTTTCTCCGAACCCAGTCGCAGCACTTTTTCGAACGCATCGGTCGCGGCTTCCGAGTCCCCGCCAATCTCCAGCGCACGGCCGAGTCCGTAATACGGACGCTCGAGAAAAGGATTCACCGCCAGGGCGCGCACCGCGTTCTCGCGCAGTTCGGGCCAGCGCCGGTCGTTCAAATCCAATTCCATCAGCCGGAGATACGCCGGGAGGGCTTCGGACGAGAGATCCGCGAGATCCCGGAGGATACCTTTCTCTTTTTCCAGGTCGCCCGATTCCCGGTAAGCGCGCGCCAGCGCAAGATAGACGCTATCCTCCCCGAGATCCCGCGGAAACAACCAGCGCAGCTTCTCTCCCCACTCCACGGCTTCTTCCCAGCGCTCCTCTTCGAGTAAGAGCCCCACGTAAATCTTTAGCGCCTCGAGGTTGTTGGGATGCTTCTCAAGAAATGCTTGGACGGTGTCTGCGTTCAAGAGATCCAATCCTTCGGGTTCAGTCCAATCGACTCCCGGCCCCAGCTTCCGGGCGCGATCCTTGGCGAATTCTTCAAACTCGGCGTCCAGCCGATTCGGTTTCACCATGTGCGCGGACAGCGCTTTCTCCATGGAGTCGCCTTTTCCCAAAGCAGCCAGCAGCTTTTGCAGGCGGTCGATTCCATAACGCTCGACGAGATATTCCACGACCAACGCCGATTCGTAATAGGCGAACATCAATTCCGCGCCGCTGCGCGGGTTCAGGAACATGGATCCGATCTCCGAAACCGGTTTCAAGACATCCCCCTCCAGAATCATCTGCCGGTAAACGGGCGTCATGCGCTGGCCCCAAGTGGGATCGCGCTGCAGCTCCTCGTAAACTGAAATGCCCTCACTCAACCACCGCGACATTTTGTTTTGCGTCAGACCGAGGGTCACCACGTGACAAAATTCATGCCACAAGGTTGCTTCCCAATTGTTTCTACCGTGTGCCATTCCGCCCGGGCTGTTCATGGTGATGACGCTGCCGAAACACACACCCAACAGTCCGCCACCCCCGGGCACTCCCAACGTCCGCACCGCAAAATCGTGTTGCGAAGGAAAAAACTCCACGAGGACCGGCTCATCCAGGGTGATTCCATACTTCGGACACAGCGTGCTCTTAGCCTCCTCCAGAATCTCCAGCGCCCTGTCACCGTATACTTCCGCCTCTTTCCGCGTCATCCGCAGCACGAAATCATCGGTGGCGATGGTTTGGTAATCCTTCATCTCGTCGCGCAGCGTCGCCAGGTTGAACGCCACCACATGATAGGCGTCCCCGCGATGCACCTGCTCCACCAGTTCCCAGGCGTCCTCTTCTTTTCCCAACCGTAACAGATCCTGCGCCAACTGAATTTTTGCCGGCAGGTGCTCGGGATCCATCTTGAGAGCCGCCCTCTGGTATTCCGCTCCTTCTGCGAAGCGTCGCATCCGCGAGATGCTCTTCCCGATTCGATAATCCACCTCGGGATTTGCACGCCAGTTTTTGAGGGCGTTCTTTCGCGCACGCGCGACCTGTTTCTTGTCGTTCTCGAAGATCGCGATGACTGCGGCCAACGCCCAGGCGCCGGGATGATTGCGATTCACTTTGTGAATCTCCCGCAATACCTTTCCAGCCTCGTCGTAACGCTCTGCGTCAATAAAGTGCTCCGCCCGCAGCAGCAGCGAAGCGGTGTGCTTGGGATTAATGGATAGCGCTTTGTCGATAAGCTCGTTGGCAAGCTTGCGGTTGCTGGGAAAGAACGCCGCCGCCAGACCAAAATGCATGTCCGGATCCCCGGGATAAGCCTTGATGCCAGCGCGGAACTCCCGAGCGGCGACATCGAAATTGCGCTTTTCCAAGGCGAGGTTCCCGGCAGCGAGATAACTCAATCCGTAGTGCTTTTCTTTCTCCCTGGCTGCGCGGAAATAGTTTTTCAGAACTTTCTCGGGATCCGCTCCCAGCTCGAATGCCGCTTCGCCCACCGCCACCAGGTCGTCGGCTGAAAGTTCCATCCTGGATCTCTCGCCGGCGAGCCGGTTTACCTGCCTCAGAATTTCTACGGCCTCTTCCTGTCTGCCGGTCGCCCGGGCGAGACGATACCCCGTCATCAGCAAGGGGAGATTCTCGGCATCCCTTTGACGAAATTCGACGAATTCCCGGTAGGCTAACGGCTCTTTTCCCTCCGCCATCAGCGCGCGGAAGTACAAATCAATCAGGAAACCGTATTCGCGGCCCGCGCCGATTCCCGATTCACAAAGCGCCGCGCAATCGTCGTAAGCACCCGACCAGAAAAAATTTCGGGTCCGGTCCAACAGCTCCGCTTCGATCGCCTCCTCGACGTTGATGCGGCGGGTCTGCGATTGTGTCTTCCCGATAAACCCGCCGAGATGCCCGAGAAGAGCGATCGCGGGGATCAGCGCTATGCCCCGGGCAGTGCGTGCGGTCAGCATGGTCAAAGAGGGTCCGTTTCACCCTAGATTGGTAACCCTGCGTGTAAAGGGGAGTTTCGGTCGAATCCGACCGCCTATCCCATCATGCGCAACCCTGCGCCTACTCCTGCGTTGCAATCCTCAAGATACGCTGCCGAGACCATATCGCCGCTAACCCCCATCCCCGCATCCCTCCGACCTCGCCCCCGCAAACCCTCCGACCTCGCCCCCGCAATCCCTCCGACGGCGCCGTAGCATCATCATGGAAAAGCTTCCGCCAAGCATCACGGCCGTAACATTTATTGGGACATATGTCCCAATAAATGTTACGCCTTTCCATTCTCTTGTTTTTTCTCGCGCGCCGGGTGGGTGGGCCCCGAAGCCGGCCGATCGTGGGGTCGACCCGTCCCGTCAAAGCGCGTTCAATCCCAGCGCGTTCAATCCCAGCGCGTTCAATCCCAGCGCGGGCAAACGGTGTAGATCCCGGACAGGGGCGGCTTTTCCTCGACCGCACCGCGACGCTGTGGGAATAATATTTCCCGGTTAGAGAACCTCGAGATGAGAAGCCAGAACCGCCTGCTCCCTTTCTACTTCTTCCTTGCGCTCTTCATGGCGGCCCCGCTCGCTGCGAGAATAGAGACGGAGCGCCCGCCTAACATTATTCTCTTACTGGCTGACGACCTCGGTTGGAATGGGATCGGCTGTTACGGGAGCGATTTTCACGAGACCCCAAACCTCGACCGGCTGGCCGCCAGGGGCACCAAGTTCCTCGACGCTTACGCCGCGTGCACGGTTTGCTCGCCGACCCGGGCCGCTGCCATGACCGGAATCTATCCGGCGCGGCTGCACGTTACCAACTGGATCCCGGGCACCAAGATGCCCAAGGCAAAACTCAGCCCCCCGGACTGGACCCTCTACCTCGAACAACGGCACGCGACCATCGCCGAGGTCCTGCGGGATGGCGGGTATAAAACTGCCCACGTCGGCAAATGGCACCTCGGCGGCGAGGGTTCTCTTCCCGAGAATCATGGGTTCGACATTGATATCGGCGGCACCGACAGAGGTTCCCCTCCGGGCGGTTATTTCCTGCCCAACAACCTCGATCTTCCCGGGGCCAAGGAAGGGGAATACCTCACTGACCATCTCACCAAGCAGGCGTTGAAGCTCATCGACGATTGGAAGGAGGAAGCCTTCTTTCTCTATTTCGCTTATTACAACGTGCACACCCCGATCCAGGGCAGGGCTGACTTGGTGGAACGCTACAAAGAGAAACTCGAAGCCGGTCCCACGCCCGAGCAGCACACCAACCCGGTTTATGCAGCCATGACGCACAGTCTCGACCAGAGCGTCGGACGGATTATCCAAAGATTGAAGAAACTCGGCCTCGACGACAACACGGTTGTCATTTTTTCGAGCGATAACGGTGGGCTCAGTCACAAAGGCGGCAACCCGACCGGGATCACGCGCAATGATCCGCTCCGCCGCGGCAAAGGAGCGGCCTTCGAGGGTGGCACCCGCGTCCCCCTCATCGTCAAGTGGCCTGGCGTCACTCCGGCGGGCGGCATCTGCACGGAGCCCGTCTCCACCGTGGATTTCTATCCCACCATCCTCGATATTGTCGATATTCAGGGCGACCCCGGGCACAACGCCAATGTCGACGGCATCAGCCTGGTCCCCGTCCTCGAAGCACCCGGCGCATCGCTCGGGCGTGACGCGCTGTTCTGGCATTTTCCGCATTACCATGCCGGAGGCGACAGCCCATACGGCGCGGTGCGGGCCGGTAACTGGAAATTGATCGAGTTCTACGAGGAGATGGACACTGAGCTTTACCACCTGAAGAGAGATCTCTCGGAATCCAAAAACGTCGCGGATCAGCACCCCGAAAAAGTCGCCCGGCTTCGCAAGCAATTGCACGCCTGGCGCGACTCGGTCGCCGCGCAGATGCCGGTGCCGAATCCGGATTACGATCCGGAGAATGCGAGAGAAGGGGCTCCGAAATCTCTGAAGGGCAAGAAAGCGAAGGAGAAAAAGACACCTCAGCCATGAAACCGTTCCCCAAAAAGAGCTGGCCTTGGGTAATTGTACTCGCCCTCGGCCTCCCGGTGGTGGCCGTCGGCTTGGTCATCGGCTCTATTGTTTTCGGGTTTCTGTTGCCGGCATTCTACGCTGTCCAAATCGACGCCGTGCGGACCCTGGCCAGGAACGATGCCAGCCAAATTGCGAACGCTATCCGAAATTTCCGCGTCGAATACGGCCACTATCCTCTCATCGGAACAAAGGAAGACGCCTCCGTGATATCCGATGAACAACTCATGGACGTGTTGCTGGCTGAAAACCGCGAGATGAATTGGCGTGCGATCATCTTTTTCGAAGCAAAACCCGCGCGGGATGACCGCAGCGGCCTGATTGGGGAAGGCGTCAACAGGGGAGATTATGTCGATCCCTGGGGCGCGCCCTATCACATCGTCCTCGACGCCGATAGTGACAACCGAGTCGCCGATCCGCTCGACGGTGACGTCATCGAGACAGACATCCTCGCCTACTCGGCCGGCCCCGACGGCAATCCCGCCACCGCCGGGGATAACGTCGCCTCGTGGAAATAGGCTCTTCGGCCGCCAAGCACGCGTCATCCGACGTCTTCGCCTCTCCCCGCTCCCGCGCGTTTAGTCGGCCCGCCCCCAATTGTCATCTCGAGCGGAGTCGAGAGATCTCCCTCTTCATCGACGATGCCTTCGCGTGGGAGAATCTCGGGGAATAGATGAGTGCCTGATGGTATCCGAAAAGTTCAGAATAATCGAACCCACAGGCCGATGTGAGAGATCCCTCGACTTCGCTCGGGATGACAGACGAGGAAAGGGAATACCTATTAACTGATAACGACCCCCCTACTCCCCCTCCCGCATCTGGTAAGCCCCGGTCACCTCTCCCTCGATGGTCCCGAAATTCTGAATGACCTGGCACTGGACATCCAGGCCCCCCATAAGGTGTCCGTCCTTCTTGATCTTGATGATCTGTCCGCGGAAATAAACTTTCTCAGTGTGAGTGCCGCTCAACTCCGCCATTTGGGCCAGCACTCCAAGTTCCACATCGGCATCGGTCTCAATGTTCACCGTCTGGCCCAGGTAATAGGTCGGCTCCGTGGGTGGCTCGGTAATTACGAGGGCCTGGCCAGCAACTTTCTTGAACCCCTTGGCTTCAAACTCCGCCACGAATTCGTCGTACTTGCCCTTGACCCACTTGTAGCCAACGAACCCCCCGATTCCGAAAATAATTACCAGCGCCAGGCAACCGATCCCGACGCCCAGTCCTACCTTGGCCCCAGTCGACATCCCTTTGTTCGCCGGCATCGGCGGCGGTCCTTGCGCATCCGTCATGGGTCTTCTCCTCTCTTGAAACGGATGATGTAAGGCGCCCCACCCCAGTGTCAATCCTCGACGGGCGGGCCCGCCTCGCCTGCCCCGCGAACCACCCGGCATCCAGGGTTGATTTCCGCCGCGTCGAATGGTTTCCTTCTCGCGATGAAGATCCCGCCACTCTATCCGACTGGACACGCCCGGACCCTGGAGGGCTCCGCCCTGCCGTCACTTGTCACCTTTTTCATCTGCTTGTCGCTTGTCTTCCTGCTCGGGGGATTCGGATTTGCTTTCATCGGAGGCAGTCTCAAGCACAAACGCGAAGCCCGCCAGCAGGCAGAAGCCCAGGCCGCCGCACAGCCGGCGCCCGCTCCCGCTCCCCTGGCCCCTGCTCCTGCATCTACCGTCGCGGCGGTTCCTGCGACCCCGGGGGCTGCGACCCCCGCTCCTGTGAAAACCGCGGCCAAGACCGATCCCAAAGCCCAAATGGCCCCGAAGGGCGAACCCGGCGCGGCCAAAGCGGCGGCCGCAGGCGACAGCGTCGAAATCAAAATGGGCGTCATTCCCGCCGTCCTCAAGTACGACAAGGCCGCCTTCAGCGTGAAGACAGGCCAGCGGGTCAAAGTAGTCTTCACGAACAACGGCATCCAGCCCCATAACATGCTTATCGTGAAGCCGGGACAGCTCGAAGCCGTGGGCGCGCTTGCCAACGCTATGATGACTGATCCCCAGGGAATGGCCAAAGGCTATCTGCCCGATAGCGAAGACATCCTTTGGCACACGAAACTTCTTATGCCCCAACAGAGCGAGACCATTGAGTTCACCGCGCCGGCGCCCGCGGAATACCCCTATCTTTGCACATTCCCCGGCCACTGGATGCTGATGCGGGGGGTCATGACGGTGACGGAGTGAGGCGCGCCGGGATCAACCCCGGACAATCCTCGAATGCGGGGCCGAGGCCGCCCCGGCGACGGTTTTTCGAATAGCGGGGTCCGGCCTGTGACTTTTTGCGCCGGGAACCTCTCTATACAATCAGAGTGGCCTGCCAGGGCCGCACCCGCGGGCGCAACCCGATTTGGGATCGTCGGCGTTCGCGCATTACTCAGAATCCGAAAGAAATAACAGATAAACCATAAAGAATCATGGCCAAGAAATTGTCCGATATCGAAGGAATCGCCGCCTCCTACTCCCGAAAACTCAAGAGTGGCAAGATCACTTCGGTAAACAAACTCCTCGAGAGGGGCCGCACTCCCAAGGGTCGCGACCAGATCGTCAAAGAATGCGATATCTCAAAGAAACTGGTCCTCAAGTGGGTCAACCACGCCGATCTCTTTCGCGTCAAAGGGGTTGCGGGCCAGTACGCAGAGCTTCTCGAATCCAGCGGTGTCGATACCGTCGTGGAACTCTCCCATCGCAAGCCTGAAAATTTATACGCCGCGATGAAAAAGACCAATGCTTCCAAACACCTCTGCAAACGACCGCCCGCTCCGAGCATGGTCGCGCGTTGGGTAAAACAAGCGAAAAAGCTTCCGCGCGTCGTCAGCTATTGATACGTTTGTAGCCGGCGGTCGCCTCCACAAGGAACGCGGTCGCGGTAGAAACCTCAAACCCCCTGAAGAGAGAGAAAAAAATGTCTGTCGCAAAAGTAATCGAAGTCATCGCCGAGGGCGACTCGGTCGAGAAAGCAATTGATGCCGCTGTTAAAGAAGCCTCAAAAACGGTGCGCGGCATCAAGAGTGTTTACGTCGAAGGCATCCAGGGCAAAGTCAAAGACGGCAAGGTGACAGAATACCGCGTCAACGCGAAGATCACTTTTGTCCTCGGAGATTAGAGCGCATGACTGCAAACATTTTTTCCCTCCTTTCTGTAGCAACCATAGTAGTAGCATAGCCTTCCGAGGCCGGCAGCCGCATTACCGCCACAGGTACCGGTTGCCGGTCCCGGAGGCCCTCCTCCAGGCGCGGACTTCGCACTCATCGACGGCTTATCCGCCTCAAGCGCGCAACCAGCGGTAAGCCTCCCGCAGCACTTCGCGGCCGTGGCGCGAGACATTCTCTCCGTGGCCCACGATGATACGGTCGAATTCCAGATCCATCACCTGCCGCAGAGATTCCCAAAAAGCCGGGCGGTCGCGAATCGCAAAGCGATAAAACCGGGAAGTGCCGGCATGCGCGGAAATACCGAACACCCGCATCATGATCCGCGAGAGTGCGGGCCCCGGCTCACCGAGATTAAACAGCATATCGGCCACGATGAGTGTCCTGCTGGGAGAATGCAGAAAGACATTTTCGTTTGCCCAAGGCATTCCCGCCAACGATACCCGCTCCAGTTCCGAGCCCCACGGATCCTTGCCGCCCTCCGCCAACGTTTCCATAAAAGAAAAGCGGCGGCGCATCCCCGGCACTCCGTAGAATCGCGAACCGCGCATTTTTTCGGACCAGGAAGCCCAGAAGAGATCATGGAACCGGCTCGGCGCGACAAAGTAGCGAGGATCTCCCAGCACTCTTAACTCGGCCTCCAGCTCCGCGTTCCAGGCCACCGGTGAATGGACCACAAGCTCACCTGAAGCGAGCCGCGCCACCGTCATGCGGTGTCCAAAATTGATTCCCGCGACTGGTAGCGGCTGACTCACCTCCCAGAGGTTTTCGGCAACTTCGCGGAGCTGCCCGTCTTTCCGCGATTCCATGCTTTAATCCTTTCACGATTCCCCGGTATTCTGTCCATCAAATCCGGACACGGCCTCTCCGCGCTATGAAACCCCTCTGCTCACTTCTCGCCTCTCTGGTCTGCCTGCTCTGGACCGCCGCTGCGGCTCCGCCGCCAAGGCCCAACATCATCCTGATGATGGCCGACGACATGGGCATCTCCGATATCTCTCCTTACGGCAGCGAGATCGAGACCCCCAACCTGCAGCGTCTTGCGGATAACGGCCTGCGGTTTACCCAGTTTTACAACACTGCCCGCTGCTGTCCCACCCGAGCCTCATTGATGACCGGCCTTTATCCCCACCAGGCCGGCGTCGGTCACATGATGAACGATCGCGGGCACGACGGATACCGCGGCGACCTCAATCGCAACTGCGTTACCGTCGCCGAAGTTCTCAAGCCCGCCGGATACGCCACTTACATGTCCGGCAAATGGCATGTCACCAAGGAGGTTAAGCCTGACGGCCCCAAAGACAACTGGCCGCTGCAGCGCGGGTTCGACCGTTTCTTCGGCACCATCCATGGCGCCGGAAGTTTTTACGATCCCAATTCTCTCACGCTCGACAACACTCAGATTCCGCCGGCGATGGTGTCGGATGACTTCTATTACACCGACGCGATCTGCGATTTCGCGGTGCGTTGTGTTTACGATCACCATTTCCATGATGGGGATCAACCGTTCTTTCTCTATGTCCCCTTCACCTGCCCGCACTGGCCGATGCACGCCCGTGAGAGCGATATCGCCAAGTACAAGGGAAAGTACTCCGAAGGCTGGGACGCCCTGCGCGCCCAACGCCATCGGCGCATGATCGAGTTGGGGCTGGTAAACCCTGATTGGCCCCTGACCCCGCGTGATCCCAAGGCACGCCTCTGGGAAGATGTCGGTGAGGATCAGGCCTGGTTCGAAAGGCGCATGGAAGTTTACGCCGCCATGATCGACAGGATGGACCAGGGTATTGGCCGTATCATCGAGGCCCTCGAGGGCACCGGCGAACTCGAAGAAACTCTCATTTTTTTCATCGCCGACAACGGAGGCTGCGCCGAGGAAAACGGAAGCCGTGGCGATCCCAACCCGCCCGAGCAGCTCGAGCCCATGAAACCCGATGAGTTGCAGGTCGACATGGTCCCTTTCAAGACCCGGGACGGCAAGCGACTCCGGCGAGGTCACGGCGTCATGCCCGGCCCCCCCGATACCTACGTGGCTTACGGGCTCGAATGGGCCAACGCGTCCAACACGCCCTTCCGGGAATATAAGCACTGGGTCCACGAGGGCGGTATTTCCAGTCCTCTGATCGCACATTGGCCAGACGGGATCGATTCCAAGCTGCTGGGAAAACTGGAGCACACCCCCGGCCATCTCATCGATATCATGGCCACCTGCGTGGATCTCAGCGGCGCCAAATATCCTGAAAAATTTCACGAGGGAGATCAGGCAATTCATTCCATGGAAGGCCTGAGCCTGGCGCCCGCATTTGAGGGCGGCGGCAATCTCATTCGGAAAAAGCGCACCGCTATTTACTGGGAACACGAAGGCAATCGTGCGGTCCGGGTCGGCGACCTTAAACTTGTCGCCAAGGGCCGCAATGGCGCCTGGGAACTTTACGACCTCAAAAAGGATCGCACCGAACAGAAAGACCTGGCAGCGCGGCAACCGGAGAGAGTCGAACAAATGGCGGCCCTCTGGCAAGCTTACGCCGAGCGCGCCCACGTCCTTCCCTGGCCGGGGAGCGACAAGAAGAAAGCAGCCGGGAAATCGAAAAGAGAGAAGTAGGTGCGAGCGTGAGCGAGTACCCTGCGACCGAGTATTCAGTAATCAGTAAACAGTTTTCAGCAGTCAGTGTTTAGCAATTCTGGGCCCGGTCTGGTTGATGATACTTTTTACCTTTCACTTTCCCACCTTTTACTCCGATCCCCATGAGCATCCCAAGACTCCTCCTCGCGGTCGTCCTCGGCGCCATCGTCCTCCAAGTCTGGGGCACCGTTTCCTACATGGCCCTCGGCTGGCACATGACGCCCATCAAGCCGGTCGAGAACGAAGCCGAAGTCGCGGCAGTCCTGAAAAAGAACGCACCGGAACACAGCATGTTCCTGATGCCGCACCCGGACAAACTTCCCGAGGGCGCAGAGCCCCACGGACCCGAATCAATGGACAACTGGAACCGGGGCCCCATCTTCTTCGGCGTGATCCGCCCCGGTGAATTCGAATTCAGAATGGGCGCCGCCATCGGGAAGACCTTCGCCACGAACCTCGCCTCGGCCTTTATCATCGCCATCCTCCTCGCCGCCGCGGCAAACGGCCTCAATTATCTCGGCCGGGTTGGTTTCACGATGCTCGCCGGATTGTTCGCGGGAATCTTCTCCCACGTCCCCTACCACATCTGGTGGGAGTTTCCGGTAAGTTTTGTCGTCCCCAACGTCATCGACGCCGCCGTCCACTGGCTGCTCGCCGGCCTCGTCATGGCGGCGTTGATCAAGCCCTCGGCGGCTTGAAAGTAGGACGGGCCTCTTGCCTGTCTGCTCAAGAAATCACAGGCAGGATGCCTGTGCTACTTTTCCTGCACCGGCAACCGAGAACCAACCACCTCCCGCTCGTCAAAAGACGCCGTCGATCTGCCGCGAGACATGCCGGATTTGGGCGATTCGACAAACCGGGCCACCAATCCGCTCCGCGCCGCTACCGCCAGTCCCTCCTCTTCCCCCATCACGAAGAGCGCGGTGGCCCACGCATCCGCTTCCGCCGCCGACGGATGAATCACGCTCACCGATCGAAACAGCTGGTCCTGATCTTTTTCCGAGCGCGGATCGATCAAGTGCGACCGGATGCCCCCGTCTGCGTCCTGTCGAAACAACCGGTAATTGCCCGAAGTCGCGATCGCTTCGTTGCGCAGTTCCACCGCCACCGGAGCTTTCCGGCCGAGTGGATCGGGATTCTCCAACCCGATGGCCCACCAATCGCCGTCCGGCGCGCGGCCCCGGCCCTTGAGTTCGCCGCCGAGTTCCACCAGGTAATTTTCAAATCTCTTCGCGTCGAGCAGCGCCGCCACCTGGTCCACCGCGTATCCCTTGGCCACCCCCGACAAATCGATGGCAAGCCCGCCGAGCTCCTTCAGCAGAAACGGCGGCTCGGTGGAGACCTGGAGGTGTTCTCCTCCTCCTCCGCGCGGCACATTTTCCTCTGCAGCCGGCCGTAGCGACTCCGGCCCGAACCCACGTGCTGCGACTTCGGTCGCCACCGTGACATCGAAGGCGCCTCGCGACTGCACGCGCATTTCCTGCGCAAACGCCACCACCCATGCCGTCTCCTCCGATACTTCGACACGCGCGATGGCGCCCGCCCGATTGAAAACCGACACCTCCGAGTCTTCCCGCCAGTGCGACATTTTTGCCTCAATCTCCTCGAGCCGCGCGGTGACGGCTTCGCGCAACTCGTCGTGCGCTTTTTCGGTGAGTTGCCGGGACACCGTTACGCGCCAGGTGGTTCCCATGGCGGCGCCGCTGAGAATGGCTCTTTTGTCCAGGGGTGGCGCCGTATTGCGTTTCTGGCATCCCGAAATCGCCAGGAGAACCAGTAAGACTGCTCCGAGACGATGTAGGTGCGAGCGTGAGCGATTACCCGCTCTCGCAGCCTTCACCCCGTCCAGGTACTCGCTCACGCTCGCACCTACAGGTTTCACGAGAAGAAGAACTCCCTTCCCAAGTACAGCCCCACCGCAATCACGAGAAACACTCCACCAAGAATTTCCCGCCTGCCAAAATGCTCGCCGCCGCGCCGGAACCGGACGAACTCGAGCAGGCGCCCTGTCGGACAGCCGAAGCGACAGTACGCCATGGGCACGAAGGCGGACACCAAAAGGCCTATCACAAATACGGCAATCGTCGCGATCCCTGCGGCACGCACGATGTAAGCATCGAAGGGCTCGATACCGGCGAGATCAAATCCAAGCCCCAGCATCCCGACAAGAAGCACCCAGAACAGGAGCAGCATCGGAAGTCCGCGTTCACCGATCCGCGCAAGCGCGTGGGGAAGGGAAAGCCGCCACTTCTTGGGCACCCAGCGCATCAAAAGCTGCTGTGCGGCGCCGTGCGGGCAAATGTGATGGCAGTAGACTTGCCGGCCGGTCGCCGCCGGCACCAGGAACGAAGCCGCTACCAGCAGCACCAGGCCCGGCGCCGTGCTCCAGGCAATCCCGCTTTGCGTCCACCCGAGCAGCAACGCCTGCGCGAGCATATCGCCGCTGATGAATCCCAAGTAAACAATCAATCCAACCTGGTAGACGCGCCGCAACGTTTTCCGGCCATGCAAATCCGTGAACGCCATCAGCAGCCCCAATACGATGACAATTACCAGGCCCGCGTCCCGTGCCGCAAAACGCAGGCCGCCGCCACTATCCGGCGCTTCCGCACGCCATTCCCGTAGCGCTTCGCGCACACTTTCCACCATGGCCAGGCTCGTCATCGTCGCGCCGCTGACTCCCTCGATTTCTCCTGACTCGAGATCGATATCCGCCACCGAGGCGACTGCCTGTCCTTCGAACTTGGCCCGGTAATGACGGTCCCGCGCCACGTCCCGGACGTACTCGGGCGTATCGTAACTCGATCGAATCCGTACCGTCATCACGGTTTCCCCCGTTTCATCGAGAGCGATGAGGACATCGGTCGGACCCTTGTATCCCTGCACGCGGTCGGCGAGATGACCGGTGCGCAGGAGGTGCCCCACGACGCGATCCCCTGCGCCAATCACAACGAAGGATTCCCGCCGCCCGCGCATGGGTTCCAATCGCAGTGCCTCGGGGAAGATCTCGCGCGCTTCCTCCAACGTAATCGAATCGGGAAAGCGCAGATTGACGCGTTCTCCGGCGAGCCGGAAGAGAATTCCCTCCCGGATCGCGAGACTCGTGAGAGTCGCACCGCTGACACCGTCGACATCGCTCGCTTGCCCGGCCTCCTCCCAAGTGCGCCCTTCGTAAGACGCCAGAAACCCGGGGTCATCGAGCACGAGGTCCAGGTGGTCCGGCGTGTCGCCGCTGCGGAGCACTTTCGCTCCAATGATTCGGCTTTCCTCATCGAAAGCGATCAAGGTATTTGTAGGTCCGGAATACCCCACGATTCCGTCGCTGTGCGGCGACGTCTGGATGACGAATCCGACTTCGCGTTCTTTCCGATCGAAGACGACCTGACCACCGGTGTCCGGATTGACCGCGCCGAGCCGGGCTCCTTCGGAGTAAAACCCCTGCACCTCCTCGAAAGCGAGGACCGGGACCCCGCGCTGGGCGGCGACCCATTCATGCTGCGCCCGCAGGAGCCAGAGAATGCCCAGCAAGACGGCGAGGCGGTAGGCCTGGACGAGGCGGAGTTTCAGTGCTGGGGGAGACATACGATCAACCGATTTCTCAACAACTTGAGAGCTGCTTCAAACCTCTCCCCCTCAACCTAACCCTCTCCCAGAGGGAGAGGGGAAGCTTCTTTCGGATGATTTGATCTTGATTCGAGCACAGCTATCCACGTGCCAAGAAAGTCCGCCGCCATCTTGAAGATCGCTCCCAGTCGACGAGAACGGCACTATTCTTTCGGGCAAAGACCACACCCGATGGATAAAGGAATTTCACTGTAATGTGAAGCAGGCATCCCCTCTCCCTCTGGGAGAGGGCTAGGGTGAGGGCGATTCTCGTCTCGGCTCTTCCTGTCCGGATTTCGATTCCCTCACCCTTAACTCCCGGCTGATTCTTTCTAAAACAGAATCTAGTTCTTCAAAGACGTCCCAGTTCGCAAAGCGAATCACGCGAATTCCCTTTGATTTCAGATACGCATCCCTCTCCTCATCGTGCGCCTTTCCTTTTACCTCGGCATTCCCGGAACCATCAACCTCCACCGCCAGGTTTTTTTCGAAGCAAAAGAAATCGAGGCCGTATGCGTCAACTGGATGCTGACGCCGAAACTTGTGTCCGGCTAATCTGCGATCGCGCAGGTGCGACCACAGTTTAATTTCGGCATCCGTCGATTTTTTTCGAAGTGCGCGGGCTCTGCTCATTACCGATTCCCCTCACCCTAACCCTCTCCCAGAGGGAGAGGGGAAGCTTCTGCTGCCCAATGGTGTAATAATTTCCAGCGGATCCCCGAGCTGGGTAATGAACCGAGCCCCATAAAAACAGGCCGTCGCTGTTACTCTATTTTCACCACTTGGACCGCGTCGGCATGGGCGCTGCCGCCCGCATCCGCGGTGCCGATGACGACGGCCGCGGCTTTGCCGCGCTCAAAGGTAAACTCCCCAAGGGAGATAAATCCGTGCTCCAGGGGCGCCTTCACTTGCTGATTGACCCGCACCGTGGCCGCCCCCTCCCGGGCGCCCTCAACCGTAACCGGGGTCGCGCTCCCGCGATTCTCATGCGGCTGATAAGACATACGCACTTCGTAACGCCCGGTCTCTTTGACCGTGAACGGATACCGCGCCTCGGCGCCGCTGTCTTTCGCTGCGTATCGATATTGATCGCCGATGTATCCCTTGAGGCCTTCGCCCCCTTTCCAGTTTCCTTTGAGCACCGCCTGGTCGTCGTCAATGACGATACCCGCCAGATCCGCGGGATCCATGAACTCGAACTCCGGCGGCGTCAGCCTCGGCAGAGATTCGTCCTCGTAAAAAGGCCCTTCCAGGCTGTCGCGACGCATCCGGCCCGGCAGTTTCATCAGCGAAATCAATTCATCGAGGTGGTCCTCGTAAACGCCGCGCGGCGTCGAATCCCGCTTCACCGCGATCGCGGCGGCCTTGCCCACCACGACGCCCATCATGCCGCAGGTCTTCATGACCCGGACCGTCCCCAGCGCCTTGTGCGTCACGCTGATGTTCCGGCCCGCCATAAAGAGATTCCCTATGTTTCGCGAGTAGAAGCAGCGGTAGGGCACGGGATAGCCTTTCTTCCGGTCGACACCCTTCCCGTGCTCCGCGATCGAAATGAAAGGATTGTCCGGGTAAGCCGCGAGATACTCCTTTTTCGGATAATGCAGGTCGATCGACCAGGTCGAGAGCACGGCCGCGTCCGGCCAACTCCTCCCTTCGAGGATGTCGGGCTCCGAGAGGATGATGTCCCCGAGAAGCTGCTGCGTCTCGCGCGGTCCGCCGATATAGGCGAGCCACTGCAACTCCGCCTTGGCGTGCCCTTCTCCGGTCTCGTCGTAATCCGCGTAAGCGCCCTTGTTCTTGATCGCGTTCCAGGCCCCGTAAGCGGCCCGCAAATTCCAGTCGCGGATCTCCTCGAGATCTTCCAGCGGATGCTTGTCGAACCCGCTCTCCCAGAACCATTGCGCGTGAAATCGCGTGGGATACGGGAAATCGCCTTCCGCAAGATCCAGGGCCCAGGGCGTCTCCGGGAAATCCTTTTCCTCCTCCGTGAGACGCCACATCCACATGTTGCTCATTCCCATGCGCCCGCCCGGGATCATTTCCCGGTCCGCGCCGGCCCACATCCCGATGAAGCCGTGGCCGGTGCTGTCGACAAAGAACGGCGCGCGGAACTCTCTGACCTCGCTGGTGCGCACATCGAGCGCTTGGACCGCCGCGATCCGGTCCTCTCCATCCTTGACCACACGAAAGGCATGATGCCCCAGGAAAAGTGAAATCAACTTTTCATCACGCACGATTCGCTCCTTCTTGTCGTCCTCCCATTCCGCGTAGGGCGCGGGCGACGCCGAAGCGTGATCCTCCAGCTCGCGGATGATGTCGCCGACCGGGTAGAGCCCCGAGGGCGTGTTCCCCTTTGCCCAAACGCGCACCTCCGAACTCCCGTTGCCCCCGAGCACCTCCCGATTTTGCACCAGGGCCACGCGCAAGCCCATGCGCGCGGCCGAAATCGCGGCGCCCGTTCCGGCGTAGCCTCCACCCACAACCACGAGATCGAAATCTCCGGCGTCCACAGGCTCCGCAGGCAAACCCAGGAGCGCAAGGCGCCAAGCGGGCAAGACTTCGCTCGTGTTGTCCGGCACGAACCCGGGTTCATTACTGAAAACGATCGCGTCACAGCGACCGTCGAAACCGGTGAGGTCATGCAATCCCAATTCAACGTCGCCGGCCGGCAACTCTACTTCGCCGCCATCTTCCCAGAACCATTCGGCGCCTTCCGCCCCGAAAACCTTCTCGAGCGGCTTGCCTGCGACACTTACCTGAAACTTGCCCGGCGCCTGCTCCGTATTCCACGGCCCGGTCCATTGCTTTGTCCGCACCCAGATCCGGTATTTGCCCGCCTCGGAAATCCGCACCGCGGTCACCGCGTCCTCGACCGGCCGGCCCATGCCGTGGGCGATCAAATAGGGCGATCCCACGATCTCGATGAACTGGGTGTCCAGCATCCATCCCCCGTGCTCCGAGAAGCTCTCGGCTTCCACGAGGACGGTGTCGGCGCGGGCGCTCATCATTGCCACTAATAATAATCCCAACACCGAGAGCAACACATGATTGCGAAGCAATCCTTCGGAGTGCGGCAGTTCTGCTGCCACTTTTCTTCTGGCGGATAGATCCACGCAATTTCGACAGCGGCAGGAGGACTGCCGACCGTCTAAAGGCAGTTCCACCGCCATGCATCTAGGCACTTTCATCCCAAACTGGCTCGAAGTCATCTTTCTCATTGAGACGGTCATGTTTGAATGAACCAACTTTGCTTCTGAAGGCATTCTGGAAATTGTTTCGAAACCATCCTGCGGAACAGAAGGGATAGTCCTCAGCGACGGAAACCAGGCCATGGCGAACTGGATTGTGCATCACGTAGTTCCTGCGTGCATAGTAACTTTTTTCGAAAGTCAGACATTTATCCCAGTATTGATACATCACCTTCCTGCCCGCTATAGCATCCATCCTATTCAATTCCTTGCTGGCTTCAGAATGGAAATGCTTCATCAAGAGCCCGATGTCCCCATCCTTTTCCGGCGCTCTTCCTACGAAGTGGTAATGGTTGGAAAACAAAGCCCACGCCCGGAGTTCCCAGTCGCGACACGTGATAACATCAAAGAAAACAGACTCTAGCAATCGAAGGCGTTCCCGTCCACGAAAGAGGTGCCGTCTTCCGAGAGTTCCTCCGGTTATCATATAAATGGAGCCCGGTTGGAAGATGTGTAGCGGCGCATGATGCCAAGAGGTTTTGGTTCCAATTCTGCTACTGTTCATAAGAACAGTTTTGCAAGCCGCTCCCATCGAGTCAAGGGCCGTTCACCCGATACTCTCTTGAAGTGAGGGTCGGCAAATTCGAAAGCGGCAGGAGAACTGCCGCACTCCTAAGGACCCACCCCCAACTGCTCTTCCCACCATCGTAAATAGTAATCCGGCCGCACGTCCGGATCCAGCCCTCGCTTTTGCATGGTGCGGGCATAAGAGCGCCGTTTCTCCGCTTTCAATCCCCGATAAAACCGCGCGTCCCCCTCGACTTCCGCGCCCTGGTCGCCGGTCTCGCGGATCCATCCATCCAGTTTATCCCGCAATTCCACGAGCACTTTTTCATACGCCGGATCACCGGCTACGCTGAGCAGTTCATGCGGATCACTTTTTAAATCGTATAACTCCTCTTCCCAACGCCGCGGCGACATCCAGAGGCGGTGCTCCAGTTGCAACTCGCCGCGCGCGTGCAACACCTCCATGAGCGTCCACACCGGGTAAGCCGACTTCTTGTAGCCGCTGTGCACCATGTAAGGGACCTCCGGCATGAAATTGCGGATGTACTTATACCGGCCGCTGCGGACGCAGCGGATCCGGTCGATGGCGTCTCCGCAGCGGTCGCGGGCCGCGTATATCTCCCAGTGTGCCAACGCCTTATCCGCATTGATATCGATCCCCTGCATGTTCTCCGGGACCGGGATCCCCGCCGCCGCCAGGCTGGTGGGGGCAAAATCGATCATGCTGACCAGTCGATTATCGACGGTCCCGGCCTTCAATTTTCCGGGCCAGCGCATGATCAGCGGAATGTGAATCCCGCCGTCGTAAAGCCACTGCTTGCCGCGCAAGTGTGGACGGCCATGGTCACCGAAAAAAAGCACGACGGTGTTCTCGGCGAGCCCTTCGTCATCCAGGCGTTGCAACACGGTGCCGACCTGTGCATCCATGATCTGGATCGCAGCCAGGTAATTGCGCCAATCGGCGCGCGCCACGGGATGATCGGGATACATGGGCGGAAGCCGCACATCCTTGGCATCGATCACGTCATCACCGACGATCGGGAACACCCGATGCGGTTCCTTGATTTGCACCTGCGCGAAGAAGGGCTGCCCCTCACTGCGCTGCGTCCAGTCGGTGCCATCGAACATCGCCTTCTCATTCGCGACATAAAAATTGTAATCCGTTTTCCCGAGATTGTTGAGGCCGGACGCGCTGCTGCCGTTGGACACGAAATACCCGGCCTTC
Organism: Verrucomicrobiales bacterium; assembly: GCA_024638765.1. Lineage (GTDB taxonomy): Bacteria > Verrucomicrobiota > Verrucomicrobiia > Verrucomicrobiales > DEV007 > JAHEJT01. The sequence continues at coordinate 35,222 of JAHEJT010000016.1, read as the reverse complement.
CGGAAATGCTCGGTGACCGGCCGCACGCCCTTCGGCAGGGGTTTTTTCTTTCGTGTCCGGTGATGATGGGCGCCGATGGAGGTTTGATACATCCCGGTGATCAAGGCGCTGCGCGCCGAAGAACAAACCGGAGAAGTCGCAAACGCATTCGTGAACCGCACGCCCTCCGCCGCCAATCGATCGAGGTGCGGCGTCTGCACGGCGGGCTCCCCGTAACAGCCCAGTTCAATGCCCAAATCATCGGACACGATCCACAGGATGTTCGGCCGTTCCGCCGCGACGGCGGCGGCCACGAGTGCCGGGAACAAAAGGCTCCTGAGCAACAGGGAGATCATCGGTTTTCCATCCTAAACGGCGAATCGACCGTAATGCAACCGATGGCTTTCCTGTCCGGAGACCCTTGAAACGGGGACCGGTGCGGCCTAATCTGTCGTCGTGCTGCCCTCCAACCTCCATGGAAAGATCCCCGCGGCCGGCCTTGCGGTCGCGCTGGCCGCGATGCCACTCGCAGGCGCGGCGGAGATCCCGCCGGCGCAGCTGAAATTTTTCGAAAACCGTATCCGACCGGTCCTCCTCGATCACTGTTACGAATGCCACGCCGCGGACGCCAAAAAAATCAAGGGGGACCTCGTCGTCGATTCCCGCGCCGGAATCCTGGAAGGCGGTGACAGCGGCCCCGCTCTCATCGCGGGCAAACCTGGAGAAAGCCTTCTCTATCTCGGTCTCACCCACGACGATCCCGACTTTGAAATGCCGCCCAAGGAGAAACTTCCTCCACGGGTCATCGCCGATTTCAAAAAGTGGATCACGATGGGCGCGCCAGATCCACGGGACGGCCCCAAGATCTCGACCCCGTCGAAGAAGGGCATCGATATCGAAACCGGGCGCCGGTTCTGGTCATTCCAACCAATTCAGAATCCTCCTATACCGAAGACCGCGAACACCGACTGGCCCCTCGATCCCGTCGACCGCTTCCTCCTCGCCCGCCTCGATGACGAGCACCTCCAACCCGCACCCGACGCGCCCCGCTCCACTCTCATCCGCCGCCTCACGATCGACCTCACCGGCCTCCCTCCCACTGTCACCGAGCAGGACGCCTTCCTCGCCGATCGATCACCGCAGGCGATTGAAAAAGTGGTCGACCGCCTTCTCGCCTCCGATGCCTTCGGCGAACGCTGGGGCCGCCACTGGCTCGACATCGCCCGCTACGCCGACTCCAGTGGCGGCGGCCGCGCCCTTCCTTTCCCCGACGCCTGGCGCTTCCGCGATTACGTGATTCGCTCCTTCCGCGAAGATCGCCCCCTCGACCAACTCATTCGCGAGCACATCGCCGGCGATCTCATGGCGCATCCCGACGAAGACGTCTGGGTCGACCAGCTCATCGCGACCGGCTTCCTCGTCCTCGGGCCCATCAATTACGAGAACCAGGACAAAGACCTCCTCGATCTCGATATCGTCGACGAACAGATCGATACTCTCGGCCGCGCCTTCCTTGGAATGACGATCGGCTGCGCCCGCTGCCACGATCACAAGTTCGATCCTATCCCGACTCGCGACTACTACGCCCTCGCGGGCATCTTCAAGAGCAGCAATTTCGTCGAACACGCCAACGTCTCCACCTGGTTCACGCAACCTCTCCCTCCCACCCGGGAACAAGCGGCCGCGATTGCGCGCTACGAAAAAGAATCCACCGCCATCAAAGCGGAGATCACCCGGACAAAGAAAGACCTCGCCGCTCTTGGTTTCGGATCCGGAGGAAGCGGGAAGTCCGTCGCTGCCGCTTCCCTCGCGGGAGTCGTCGTCGACAACGCACAGGCCGAACGCATCGGCGAATGGGAGGATTCCGTCCACACCGCCCGCTGGGTCGGGGCTGGATACATCCACGATTTGAAGCAGGACAAGGGAGAGAAAAGCGTCATCTTCCGCCCGGCTATCCCGGAAACCACCAACTACGAAGTGCGGGTATCCTACAACGGCGCCGCGAGCCGGTCCGCAAAAGTCCCCGTCACAATCCGGCACGCCTACGGCGAGAAGACCGTCTTCCTGAATCAAAAACTCAAACCCGAGATCGACGGTCTCTTCCAATCCCTGGGATCCTACAAATTCAATGTCGGTAACACAGGATCCGTTGAAATATCAAACCGGGGGACCGAGGACGGTTTCGTCATCATCGATGCCGTCCAGTTCGTAAAACCCAACTCCAAGGCCGCTCCCGACGCCGTCGACGATTCGCCTCTCCCGCCCGAAGTAAAAACTCTTCGCGACCAACTCACCAAGCTCGAAGCCCGGCTCAAGAAACACAAGACCGCCTCCCCGAAACTGCCCGTCGCCATGTGCGTCGGCGAGAAGGAAGACCATGAGATCGGCGATATCCCCATTCGGGTGCGAGGCGAGATCCGCAACTTCGGCGAGATCGCTCCTCGCGGGTTTCTCCGGGTGGCCCAGGCACCCGAGGCGCCCGCAGCCCCCGCCCTCGTGGGCAGCGGCCGCCTCGAGCTCGCCAACTGGGTCGCGAGTCCCGATAACCCCCTCACCGCCCGCGTCCTCGCCAATCGCATCTGGCTTCACCTCTTCGGCGAGGGCATCGTCCGCACCCCGGACAACTTCGGCACCACCGGCGACGCCCCCACCCATCCCGCGCTCCTCGACCACCTCGCCCGTCGCCTCATCGAGAGCGGCTGGTCCACCAAGTCCCTCGTCCGTGATCTCGTCCTCTCCCGCGCCTACCGCATGGCCAGCACCTCCACCGATAAGCACGGCAGTGTCATCGATCCCGAGAACCGCCTCCTTTGGCGCATGCACCGCCGCCGTCTCGACGCCGAAACGATGCGCGACAGCATCCTCCTCGTCTCCGGTGAACTCGATCTCGATGCGGGTGGCCCCAGCTTACCTCCCAAGTTCAAATCCGAATTCGGCTTCGAATTCACGACCCGCAAACGCAGTGTTTACGTTCCCGTTTTTCGCAATGAACTGTACGAAGTCTTCAGCACCTTCGGATTCGCGAACCCGAATTTCGTCGTCGGCCGCCGCGCGCAGAGCACCATTCCGACCCAGTCACTTTTCCTCATGAACAGCCCCTTCATCCACGAGGAGGCCCGTGCCGCCGCCGACTCCCTCCTCACGCACGATGCCTCCACCGATCGCGACCGACTTCGCCTCGCCTATCGCCGGATCCTCTGCCGCGAGCCCTCCCCCGCCGAAGAAAAACTCTCCCTCAACTTCCTGGCCTCGCTTTCCTCCACACCCGAGGACGCCCCGGCGCCCCCCGAGGCCTGGGCCGCCCTCATCCGCTCCCTTTTCTCCTCCCTCGATTTCCAGTATATTCTCTAACCAGCATCCCGATGGACCATCCCAGCAACTTCTCCCGCCGACAATGGCTTCGATCCGCGGCCTGCGGCTTCGGATACCTCGCCTTCTCGGGCACGGCCCATCGCCTCGCGGCCGCCCCGCCCACGACCATGCACCCGGCGCGCGCCAAGCGCGTCATCTTCATCTTCATGCAGGGCGGTCCCAGCCAGGTCGACACTTTCGATTACAAACCCGCGCTCTTCGCCAACGACGGCAAGATGGTCGACTTCCACGTCCCCCGCACCCGCCAGGTCGAATCGCGAAAAGTCTTCAAACCCCTGTGGGATTTCGCCCACCACGGGCAGTGCGGCCGCCAGGTTTCCACTCTCTTCCCCCATGTCGCCGAACACGTCGACGATCTCTGCTTCCTCCACGGCATGCACACCGAGGGCGTCGCCCACGGGCCGGCGACGATTTTTCTCCACACCGGATCGACCTCGCTGGTCCGACCCTCGGTCGGCGCCTGGATCAGCTACGGTCTCGGTTCCGACAACGAAAACCTTCCCTCCTTTGTCACAGTCAATCCCCCTGCCAACAAAGGCGGCCCACGCAATTACGGCAACGCCTTTCTCCCGGCCTCCTTCCAGGGCACAGTGCTCGGCCACCCGGGAAATCCCAACGCCGCCCCCGAGATCCGCCACATCCACAGTTCCCTCCCCGCCGCCGACCAGGAACGCGAATTCAACTTCCTCCGCTCTCTCAACCAGGCCCAGCTCAAGGCCAACCACGATCCCCAACTCGACGGTGCCATCGATTCTCTCGAAATGGCCTGGCGCATGCAGAACCACGCCGGAAATATCGTCGATCTCGACCGCGAAACCCCGGAAACCCGTGAGCTCTACGGCGTCGGCGCCGAGCCCACTGACGGATTCGCCCGCCAATGCATCGCGGCCCGCCAACTCGCCGAATCCGGCGTCCGCTACATCCAGATCAGCCACTGCGACAACTCGGCCACCCCCGTCTGGGACCAACACAACGACATGCCCAAGCACGAGGAACTCGCAGGCCAGGTGGACAAACCCATCGCCGGCCTCCTTGCGGATCTCAAGCGCCGCGGACTGCTCGACGATACTCTCGTCTGGTGGGGCGGCGAATTCGGCCGCACGCCTTTTTCGCAAAACAAGAACGGGCGCGACCACAATCCCCGGGGCTTTACCACCTGGCTCGCCGGCGGGGGCGTGAAACCCGGATACGCCCACGGCAGCACCGACGAATTCGGTTTCCAGGCTGTCCAGGACAAGGTCCACATGCACGATCTCCACGCGACCATCCTCCACCTCCTCGGCATGGACCACGAACGCCTCACCTACAATTACGCGGGCAGGGACTTTCGCCTCACGGATGTCCACGGCAGGGTCGTGCGGGAGATCTTGATGTAGGATCCCGACTCGTCGGGAGCTGTCCAGGGACAACCAGGATGGCTGTCCTATTTACCCATCCCCTTGATTGCATCCACGGCGACTTTCTCGGCCTCGGGTGTAAATAATCCCACCCCGGTGTAAACCCCGCGTGTCTCGTATCCGCCTTCGCGCAGCACCCGCGCCGAGGGCAGGTATCCAAAGACATCGTTGCAATAAGCGGAAATCCACAAGCGGTGCTCCCGGCCGAGGGCTTTCTCGATCATGAAAACATAATCGACGACGACTTCGCCGGGCAGGCCCACGAGCGTCAGGTCTTCGCCAAATTTCCAGAGCGCAAACGGCGCGGTGTATTTTGTGGCCGCCGTCTCGCCACTCTCATGGAACTCCATCATCTTGCCGGCCACGAATTGCCGCCAGCCGCCGCGCCCCATCGCGAGCTTGCGGATTTCTTTTTTGCTTCCGAGAGATTGGAGGGGCAGATCCACCCATTTCAGCTCCGTTCGTAAAGGCCCGGCGACCGGCGTCAGTTTTCCTTCTTCCAGGACCCTGCAGACTTCCGCGCCTAACGCCTCGCCGTGTTGCCGGGCTAATTCCAGGGTGCCCCGCGGATAGGGATTGGCATCTCCGGCGCACCCCAGCATGAACATGGCCTGTGTCCCCGGATATTTTTCCTGCACATATTGCTGTGAGAACCCCGCGTAATCGCCGCAGATCTGGTAAAACTTTCCTCCCAGGGTGGTGTTATGGGCGGCAGCTTGGAAAACGACCGCGATCAATTCCTTGCCGTCCGGGCTCGTAAATTTCAAAACCGGGACGCTGCGGTCCGCCGGTCCTCGCGGATTGACTCCCAGGATAACCCCCTGGTCCGTGACCTCTCTCCGGTTCATCACGAAGTGGGCGACGCCCAGGCCGCGTGTCAGCACGGAGGGCTGCGGCTCGGCCGCGATGGCTTCTTTGACCACTCCCACGACGCGATCGGAGAACCACTCGGTATATTCGTAGACCCTCGCCGCATCCACTTGCGTCATTTTCCCCGAAATAACCGATTGCGCAGAAGTGGACGGTCCCGTGTGGGTATGGGAGGAGTTCAACAAGATCGCGTCCCGCGCCAGTCCTGTCTCCGCTTCAATTCGCTCGCAAATAGGCTTGGCGACGTCGCCGCGGAATCCGATGAGATCGCTGGTGACGAGGACCGCGCGTTTGCCGGCGCCATCGGTCAAAGCCAATGCCTTGACGAAGAGATCCGAAACGATTCCTTCGGAGGGGTGATCCCGCGATGCGTACCCGGACATAAAGACGGGCGCATCGGGCGTGATCCTGGCCGTCGCTAAACCGATCTTCCATTCCGAGTCATCCGCGGAAACTGCGGCCGCCAGCGCCCACAAGACCGGGATCATGCAAGATAGGACCCTGGCCGTAGTCCGTGAATTTCCGGCGCACTTCATAGTAGGGAATTATTCTGCACCCGGAGACCACGGGCTTCCAAGTCCTATTCAGCGCAAATCTGCGGGACGGGCCCCAGGGAATAAGGGTCGCGTGATGTGCCGCTCACTCCGCGACCCGCGCCAGCAGCCAGAAAGCGTCCGAGAGCCGGTTCAAATAGCGCAGAGCCTCGTGGTTGGCCAGCATGTCTTTCTCCAGCAAGTCCACGGCGGCTCGCTCGGCGCGGCGACACACGGTGCGGCAGACATCGAGCTGGGCTGCACAGATAGCGCCGCGCGCGCCCGGCGTGGCCCATCCGTCGGAGCCCACACGCTCTTCTTTTTCCAGGCGGATGATGAGGGCGTCGAGCGCGTCCACGCTCTCACTCGTGAGCGGTTTAAACCCTTCTTTGAAATAGCGCTCCCGGTCTTCTTCCGCGGTGGCGAGTTCTCCCATAAGGAGAATCAACTGCTCCTGGATTTTCTTCAGTTCTTCTTGAACCGCGGAATCACAATCGGAGCGCCGGGCGACACCCATCACTGCGTTGAGTTCATCGACTGCGCCGCAGGCCACCACCCGGGGATCGCTTTTGGAAACCCGCCGCCCGAACATCAGGTCCGTGGTGCCGTCATCGCCGCGCCTGGTGGTGATGGACATTGATCGCTGCGCTCCAGTTACCAGTTATCAGTTATCAGTCATGAGGAGGGACGCGGTGGGGTGTTCTCAGCGCGCGGATACCAAGCCTAATAACTAATAAGCGATAACCGACATAAAAAAGGCCCGCCGAGGCGGGCCTTTCTTTAAACCTTCTCCAGCGCTCCTTCGGCGCCGGCTTCTTCGGTCTCGAGCAGTTCCTCGGGTTCCGCAGTTTCCATGATCCTGAGACCGCGGGCATTGTGGAATCCGGAGCCTGCGGGAATGAGGTGTCCCATGATGACGTTTTCCTTAAACCCGCGCAGATAGTCCACTTTGCCAAGGGTGGCGGCATCCGTGAGCACCCGCGTGGTATCCTGGAAGGACGCCGCAGAAATGAAGCTATCGGTTTCCAGGGAGGCCTTGGTGATGCCGAGCAACACGGGCTCGCCTTCGGCCGGCTTACCGCCTTGCTCCACCATTTCCTTGTTCACGTCTTCGAAGTTTGTGCGCTCCACTTGGTCGCCCCAGAGGAAATGGGTATCCCCGGGATCAGTGATTTTAACTTTGCGCATCATCTGGCGGGCGATGATTTCGATGTGCTTGTCATTAATTTCCACCCCCTGGAGGCGATACACCTCCTGGACCTCGTTGACGAGGTGTTCCTGGAGTTCGTGTGGACCGCAGATTTCGAGGATCTCATGGGGCACCACGGGACCTTCCGTGAGCTGTGAACCCTTGCGCACGAAATCGCCTTTTATGACGATGATGTGTTTGCTCAAGGGAATGAGATGTTCCTCTTCTTCCCCGGTATCCGCATCTGTGACGATGAGCTTGCGTTTCCCGCGGACATTGCCGCGGATATCCACGATGCCGTCGATCTTCGCGATCTCAGCGGAATCCTTGGGTTTGCGGGCTTCGAAAAGCTCGGCGACACGCGGAAGGCCACCGGTAATGTCCTTGGTTTTGGCGACTTTTCGCGGCGTCTTGGCGAGGAGCACCCCGGCCGTGATTTTTTCCTTTTCGTTCACGCTAAGGTGCGCGCCCGCAGGAATGGAATAGCTGGCGAGGATCTCTTTCGAACCGGGATCTTTGATGACGATTTGCGGATGGAGATCCTCTTTGTGCTCGATGACGACCTGTCCCTGGATCCCTGATGCTTCATCGACTCCCTTGGCCACGGTAATGCCCGGGATCATGTCGCGGAATTCGACGACCCCGCCTTTTTCGGAAATGATCGGAATATTATAAGGGTCCCAGGTCACGATTGTCTCGGCCTTCTTAACCTCGCTGTCGTCGGTTTTCTGGATGACCGAGCCGATGACGACCTTGTAAGATTCCAGCTCCAAGCCGCTTTTGTCGTGCACGCTGACGCTGCCGTTCTTGTTGAGCACGATCCAGTTGCCGTCAACGGCCTGCACGGTGCGCAGGTCGTTATACCGGAGAGTCCCCGCACTCTTGGTCTTGATGATCGGCTGCTTGAAGGCGGTGCTGGCACTGCCGCCGATATGGAAGGTCCGCATCGTAAGCTGGGTGCCCGGTTCGCCGATGCTTTGGGCCGCGATAATACCGACGGCTTCACCGATCTTACAGGACTCGCCCGTGGCGAGATTCATCCCGTAACACTTCTTACAACAACCGCGCGGTGATTCGCAGGTCAAGACAGACCGGATTTTCATTTGCTCAACGCCGATACGCTGCAGTTTGTCCGCGGTTTCGTCGCTGATCAGCTGGTTCACCTTGACGGCTACTTTCTTGTCGATGGGGTCAATGATTTTTTCGCAACTGACCCGGCCGTAAACCCGTTGCTTGAGATCGACGACCTCTTCGTCTCCTTCATAAATCGACTTCACGAGAATGCCGTTCACGGTGCCGCAGTCCTCTTCCGTGATGATCACGTCCTGCGCCACGTCGACGAGTTTCCGGGTCAAGTATCCGGAGTCCGCGGTCTTGAGCGCGGTGTCGGCGAGACCCTTGCGGGCGCCGTGCGTGGAAATGAAGTATTCAAGCACCGAGAGACCTTCACGGAAATTCGACGTGATCGGCCGCTCAATGATTTCTCCGGACGGCTTAGCCATGAGCCCGCGCATTCCGGAGAGCTGTTTGATTTGCTGCCGGTTACCGCGAGCTCCTGAATCGACCATCAGGAACAGAGGGTTTACTTCCTCTTTACCGCCGTTGTGTTCGAGGGTGCGGAACAAGGCGCCCTGAATCATGTCACTGGCGTGTGTCCAGACGTCGATGACCTTGTTGTAGCGTTCGCCATCCGTAATAATACCCTGCCGGTATTGTTTGTCGACGGTCTGAAGCTCTTTGTAAGCGCTTTCCAGCTCCACTTTCTTTTCATCGGGGATGACCATGTCGGTGATCCCGATGGAAATACCGGAGCGGGTGGATTCTCTGAACCCGAGCGCCTTGAGGCGGTCCAGCGTTTCCACGGTGGTGTCCTGCCCGGAGAATTGATAACAACGCCAGATAATATCGCTGAGAACTTTCTTGCCGCAGCTTTCGTTGATGAAGCCGAGTCCCTCGGGCCAGATCTCGTTGAAGCGAACTCTGCCCGGGGTGGTTTCAATCACCTTGCGCTCTTTGTCCCCGTAAATGGTGTCTTTACCGTAATCCGGGTTGCGCAGGCGAATAACTTCGTGGATGTGCACGGACCGGTTTGCGATCGCGAATTCCACCTCGGTGGTGTCTGCGAAGAGAGGGAGATGTGTGTCCTGATCCCGCTGGCGCAAGGGCAGATGGCGGCTGTGCGTAAGAAAATAACAGCCCAGTGTAATGTCCTGAGAGGGAGTGGTCACGGGGCGCCCGCTGGACGGAGAGAAAATGTTATTGGGCGCCAACATGAGCATGCGCGTTTCCAGTTGTGCCTCCACCGAGAGCGGGACATGGACCGCCATCTGGTCGCCATCGAAGTCGGCGTTATAAGCGGTGCACACCAGTGGATGGACCCGAATGGCCGATCCTTCAATCAGCACCGGCTCGAAGGCCTGGATTGAAAGACGGTGCAGCGTCGGCGCGCGGTTGAGCATCACCGGATGGCCGATCGTAACTTCTTCGAGGATATCCCAGACTTCGGGCGTCTTACGCTCGATCATCTTCTTGGCGCTGCGCACGGTGTGCACATAGCCGAGTTCTTTGAGCCGCCTGATGATGAACGGCTCGAACAATACCAGCGCCATCTTCTTGGGCAAGCCGCACTGGTGGAGTTTGAGCTCGGGTCCGATCACAATGACGGAGCGGCCGGAGTAATCCACACGCTTGCCCAGGAGATTCTGACGGAAGCGCCCACTCTTACCTTTGAGCATGTCGCTGAGGGATTTGAGGGCGCGATTTCCGGCGCCGGTCACGGCGCGGCCATGGCGGCCGTTATCAAAAAGCGCATCGACAGCCTCTTGAAGCATTCGTTTTTCATTCCGGATGATAACGTCCGGAGTTTTCAATTGGAGCAAGTTGCGAAGGCGATTGTTCCGGTTGATGACGCGCCGGTAGAGATCGTTGAGGTCGGAGGTGGCGAACCGTCCTCCTTCCAGGGGGACCAGGGGACGCAGATCCGGGGGAATCACGGGAAGCACTTCGAGTATCATCCACTCGGGACGAGTACGAGAACTCTCGAAGCCCTGCGCCAACTTGAGACGTTTGGCTAGTTTCTTGCGCACCTGCTTGGAGCGTGTTTTGGTCATGGCTTCTTCCAGCTCAACGACCAGCGCCTTGAGATCGATCTGGGAAAGCAGATCCTTGACCGCTTCCGCGCCCATGCCCGCTTTAAAAGAGTTGTCGCCGTATTGCTCCTCGGCCTCCCGATTTTCGAGTTCGGTAAGCAGTTGCCCGTGATCAAGCGGGGTGCTTCCCGGGTCCGTTACGATGTAATCTTCGTAATAAATTACGCGCTCGAGGTGACGCGCGCTCATGTCGAGCATCAAGCCGATGCGCGAGGGCATGCACTTGTAAAACCAGATGTGAGAGACGGGGACGGCCAGCTCAATGTGGCCCATGCGCTCGCGCCGGACTCGTGAGAGCGTCACCTCCACGCCGCAACGATCGCAAATCACTCCCTTGTGTTTGATACGCTTGTATTTTCCGCAGGCGCATTCCCAGTCCTTGGTGGGGCCGAAGATGCGTTCGCAGAACAGCCCGCCTTTTTCCGGTTTGAATGTCCGGTAATTGATAGTTTCGGGGTTCTTGACCTCTCCCTTGCTCCAGGAGCGGATGTTTTCCGGTGAAGCCACCGTGATGGCGACCTGATCAAAGGTGGTCTGGCGTTGTTCGCTCCCGAAGATCTCTCCGATGCTGCTTTCGACACTCATAATGTTGTGTGGCTTAAGGGGTAGTTGAGTTGGCGGACGATTCGATTCTTTTTGCTGTAGAAAATCCGGTTGGGCCGTGGTCAGGCAGTCAGGCTCTCGATATCGAGAGCATCGCTGTCGCCGTCCTTGGAGCCGGCCTTAACGTTGAGACCAAGGCTTTGCATCTCCTTAATCAATACATTGAAGGACTCAGGGGTGCCGGCCTCGAGATTGTTGTCTCCCTTGACGATGGCCTCGTAAATCCGGGTGCGTCCCTGGACATCGTCGGACTTGACGGTGAGCAACTCCTGGAGAGTGTAGGCGGCGCCGTAAGCCTCGAGGGCCCAGACCTCCATTTCTCCGAAGCGCTGTCCCCCATACTGGGCCTTTCCGCCCAACGGCTGCTGCGTGACCAATGAATACGGTCCCACGGCACGCGCGTGGATCTTGTCTTCCACGAGGTGACCGAGCTTGAGCATGTAGATGTATCCGACCACCACGTCCTGAAAGAAGGCCTCCCCGGTGCGGCCGTCGAACAATGTCGACTTGCCGTTGAGTCCGATCCAGCCGAACCCCTCCTGGGACTTGGCTTCCTTGAGGTATTCCATGATCTTGGACTCCGAAATTCCGTCAAACACCGGGGTCGCGATCTTGAATCCGAGCGCTTTGGCGGCGACTCCGAGGTGGGTTTCCAGAACCTGGCCCACGTTCATGCGGCTGGGCACACCCAGCGGATTCAAACAGATATCCACCGCGGTTCCATCTTCGAGGAAAGGCATGTCTTCTTCAGGCACGATCGTGGCAACGACTCCCTTGTTGCCATGCCGTCCGGCCATTTTGTCGCCGACGCTGAGCTTGCGCTTCTTGGCGACGTAAACTTTTACCTGCTTGATGATGCCGGGATCCACTTCGTCACCGCTTTCAATGCGGTCCAGGGCGCGTTCACGCTCGTTATCAAGGTCCGCGAACTTCTGCTCGAACCCACTGACGATCTCGAGGATCTTGTTCCGGATCGGGCTGGGATCGATTTCGATATGATCGTGCACCGCCGCCAGCTTGCGCAACAGAGTCTTGGTAATTTTGCGGTTGGCGGGAATGATGATTTCCCCCGTCTGCGCGTTGACCACGTCCAAGGGAATCTTTTCGCCCAGCAGGATGTCGGAAAGCTTTTCGGTGAGTTGTTCCGTGAGCTCATCCTTTTTCTTCTTGTGCTCTTCGTTGATCTGCTTGAGCTGCTTCTTCATCTCCGCAGGGGCCAGTTTTTCGCGGCTCACCTCGTTGCGCGATGAGACACGAACGTCCATGACGATTCCCGTGCAGCCGGACGGCACCCGCAGGGAGGTGTCTTTCACGTCCGCGGCTTTTTCACCAAAGATCGCACGCAGCAGACGCTCTTCCGGCGCCAGCTCGGTCTCGCTCTTGGGAGTGATTTTCCCGACGAGGATATCGCCCGGCTTCACCTCGGCGCCGATGCGGATGACGCCGTCGGGACCAAGGTTGTGCAGCGCTTCCTCACCGACGTTGGGGATGTCCCGCGTGATTTCCTCCGGCCCCAGCTTGGTGTCGCGGGCGCCGATTTCAAATTCGTCAATGTGGATGGAGGTATACACATCGTCGCGCACCACCCGCTCGGAAATCGTGATGGCGTCCTCGAAATTGTACCCGTTCCACGGCATGAAAGCCACGAGGACATTGCGTCCCAGGGCCAGCTCACCCTTTTCGGTATTGGGCCCGTCAGCCAGAATCTGACCCTTCTTCACCTTTTGGCCGGCGAGCACGACCGGCTTCTGATTCATGCAGGTGCCCGCATTGGAACGCATGAACTTGCGCAGGGGATACACCCAGACGCCCTTGGTGGCGTTGGTCTTAAGCTTGCCTGGATTGGAGAGAAACTGGGCGTCGCTGATAGGTAGCTTGCCGTCCTTGGTTACGACGATCATTTCCGCAATCGCCGCCGCGACGATGCCGGATTCCACACAGACCGCAACGGCCCGCGAATCGCGCGCCACTTTGCCTTCCATGCCGGTTCCGACGAGAGGGGCCTCGGAGACCAGCAAGGGCACGCCCTGGCGTTGCATGTTCGATCCCATGAGCGCACGGTTGGCGTCGTCATGTTCGAGAAAAGGGATCAATCCCGCCGCCACGGACACCAGCTGCTTGGGCGAAACATCCATGTAACTGGCCTTGCCGGGTTCCACTTCGAGGAAATCGCCACGGTATCGCACCGTGATCCGCTTGGTCGTGAAGTTCCCCTTATCGTCGATGGGGTTGTTCGCCTGGGCGATAAGATACTTTTCTTCCTGGTCGGCGGTCAGATACTCGATCTTGCTGGTGACCACACCGCCGTCAATCCGCCGGTAGGGAGTCTCGATGAATCCGAATTCGTTGATGCGGGCATAGCTGCTCATCGAGTTGATGAGCCCGATGTTCGGTCCCTCCGGGGTTTCAATGGGGCAGATGCGCCCGTAGTGGGAGGGGTGCACGTCCCGCACTTCGAATCCCGCGCGATCGCGGTTCAAACCACCCGGCCCCAGCGCGGAAAGACGGCGCTTGTGGGTCAGCTCGGAGAGAGGGTTGGTCTGATCCATGAACTGGCTGAGCTGGGATCGGCCGAAAAAGTCACGCACCACCGCGCTGAGCGCCTTGGGGTTGATCAATTTCTGGGGAGTCATCCCTTCGATATTGACGTCGAACAGCGTCATGCGCTCTTTTACGAGGCGCTCGGTGCGGGCAAGTCCGACGCGGCACTGGTTGGCGAGCAATTCACCGACAGCCCGCACCCGCCGGCTGCCAAGGTGGTCGATGTCATCGAGGACGCCTTCACCTTTCTTTAGCTGCAGGAGATACTTGATGGCGGCCAGGAAGTCTTCCTTCACCAGAACGCGTTCATTGTCGTCGATGTTGAGACTGAGCTTCTGGTTGATCTTATAACGGCCGACCCTGGTGAGATCGTATTTCTTCGGATCGAAAAACAGGCGCTTCAGCAAAGCCTTGGCATTGGCCACGGTGGGCGGATCTCCGGGGCGAAGCCGGCGGTAAATATCCTTGAGGGCTTCTTCTTCGTTACTGGCGGGATCTTTTTTCAGTGATTTGATAAGAATGTCGTCTTCACTGATGTCGACCACCGGCACAGTCTTGTTGCCCAAGGCGATGAGCTGACGGACCACCCCGATGGTCAGGGGTTCGTAAGCCTTTGCGACGACGACTTCGCCGTCGAGCACGTCATTGAAGAGGACCTTGGAACTGAGAAGCTCCTCGGACATTTTCTCGCTGAGCTTCAGCTGTTCGATCTCATGGAACTGTCTGATGATTTCCTCGTCGCTGCTATACCCGATAGCGCGCAGGAATGTCGTCGCCAGGAACTTGCGGCGCCGGCGCCGGCGGTCGAGATAGACGTAGAGCAGATCATTGGTATCGAACTGCACTTCCAACCAGGATCCTCGATCGGGGATAATCCGGAACCCGTGGAGCAGCTTGCCGTTGAGGTGGACATTGGACTCGAAGCAGACCCCGGGAGAACGGTGCAGTTGGCTGACAACAACACGCTCGGCGCCGTTGATCGCGAAGGTGCCGCGGCCGGTCATGAGCGGCAATTCACCCATATAGACCTTCTCTTCCTTGGTGCCGGATTCGTCCTTAAGCCGGAAAGTAACATAAAGAGGGGCGCTGTAAGTTTCCCCGTCACGCTGAGCCTCCAGCGCGGTAATCTTAGGATCGGCAACATCGTAACTGACGAAATCGAGGGTGAATTTTTGATCGTAACTCTCGATGGGAAATACCTCGCGAAAGACCGCCTGCAGCCCCGTGTCCTTCCGCTGCGAAGGCGGGATGTCTTGTTGGAGAAATTCCGCGTAGGATTTGATCTGCACCTCAATAAGATTGGGCGTTTCGATCACTTCCTTGATTTGGCCGAAGTAGAGTCTGTCTGACATGATGCTGCGCTCTAGTTGATTAATACGTGGTGGTGAGTCTGAACGGTGTCGGGTCGGGGGCGGCTACGCCGGAGAGGGCGAAAAATTCAGGATTCGGTTCCGGGAAAAGACAACGAGAGCCCGCGCTCCCAGGGACAGGGAACCGGGCGCTCGGTTGGTGGGCTGATTCGCAAAGCGATTTTGAAATTTCGATCGAGAGACTGAATCTCTGCCGGGGAGGCATCCCCCGCCGCGCCCTGGAGCGGGAGCGGCGCGGGGATTGCCGGAGAGAAGCAGGTAAATTACTTGATTTCGATTTTGGCGCCGGCTGCTTCCATCTTCGCTTTGATTTCGTCAGCCTCTTCCTTCTTGACCCCTTCCTTGAGGGTCGCAGGCGCGCTTTCCACGAGTTTCTTGGCGTCCGCAAGTCCCAGGCCGTCCACGCAGCCGCGGACTTCCTTAATAACCGCAATCTTGTTGTCACCGATGCCGGTAAGGACAACTTCGAATTCGGTCTTTTCTTCCGCGGCGGCTCCGCCTCCATCACCGCCCGCTCCCGGCGCGGCGACAGCTGCTGCCACGGGTGCGGCGGCACTTACGCCCCATTTATCTTCAAGGGCTTTGACGAGGTCCGCGACTTCGAGGACCGTCAAACCACTGAGCTGGTCTACTATTTTTTCTAGGTCTGCCATTTTCTTGTTCTCGGTATCGTCGCGCTCCAAAGCGTTGGAGCATTTAAGGCCGGACGCCACCGGTCCGACGAGGAACCTTTTGTTGTTGTTTGCTCAAGCGGGCCGAAACTGGCGCTCAGCCTGCTCTCAGTTTAAAGGGGTTGATTCGATTTCTGTCTGTTGTGTGGAAGGAGTTACAGTTGCGGCTATCGGTGATGCACCGGGTGGGTCAATGGTTCCGGTCAGCCCTCAGCTTGCTTGGCGCCCAAGACGCGTGCCAGCGAACCCGCGGGCTCGTTAAGCAATCGCGCCAGATTCGAAGCCGGCGCCTGGAGGACCCCAAGCAACTTGGCGAGAAGGACTTCGCGAGAGGGAAGCGCCGCCAGTTCCCCGACCTGTTCGGCGGTCAGCAGTTTTCCGTCGAGCACGCCGATTTTGACGGCCGGTTTTTCAAATTCGGAAGCGAATGTCTTGAGGACCTTGGCGGCGGCACAGATGTCCTCCTGTCCGGTCACCACCGCGGTCTGGCCCGTCAAGGCTTCGCCGAGGTCTTCGGGCAATTGTGCCTCCCGCGCCGCACGTTTCACGTAAGAATTCTTGACGACGTGACACTCCGAACCCGTTTCTCTCAGGCGGTTGCGCAACTCGCTGAAGTCACCCACCGTGAGCCCGGTGTATTCCGCCACCAGCATGAACGGGGATTCGTTGATCCTCTTAAGGAGATCATCAATGATAAATTGTTTTTGCGCTTTCATGTGAGCGACTCCTGAAAAATTGGGTAAGACTGTCGTTTAGTTCTTGGCGAAGGGGGAGGGATCGAGACGGATGCCCGGGGACATCGTCGCGGCCACGGTGGCTCCCTGGATGTAAACCCCCTTGGACGAAGCCGGCTTGGCCCGCACCACCGACTCGATTACGGCGAGGCCGTTTTCCACCAGCGCCTTATTCTCGAAGGAAACTTTACCGACTGAAACCGAGACGTTGCCGTTTTTGTCCAGTTTGAAATCCACGCGCCCGGCCTTGACCGCGGTCACCGCGGACGCGGTGTCGTCTGTAACGGTCCCCGTTTTAGGATTGGGCATAAGGCCACGCGGCCCGAGGAAGCGCCCCAATTTACGGACCTGCGCCATCGCTTCCGGCGTGGCCACCGCCACGTCGAAGTCGGTGAACCCGTCGCTGACCTTCTTGATCATGTCTTCGAATCCGACAAATTCGGCCCCCGCATCTTTGGCCGCTTTGGCGGCATCGCCTTGTGCGAATACGAGGACACGCACATTTTTTCCGCTGCCATGAGGAAGGGGGCAGGTGCCCCGGACCATCTGGTCCGACTGTTTTGCATCCACCCCGAGGCGGAACGACAACGTAACGGTCTGATCGAATTTCGGCGCGGGAAACTTCTTGAGGATGCCGACCGCTTCTTCCAGCGAATAGGCTTTGTCTTCCTCAAGGATCTTGGACGCTTCCCGGTATCTTTTGCTTCTGTGCTTGGACATGTTTGGTGTGCAGTGCATGCGAATCAACCCTGGCGGCGGATTCTCCTGCTGTATAGTGGTGAGGTTCTACTGGTTTCCCGGTTCCCCGGGGTTTTCGCATAAAGTTTTCTTAATCAATCCAAAACCAAAGAGGCTTGCCGCGGCTTTCTCAGCCTTCAATTTCAATTCCCATCTGGCGTGCCGTACCCTCGATGATTTTTGCGGCGGCTTCGTCATCATTCGCGTTGAGATCGCTCATTTTCGCTTTCACAACTTCCATCAATTGGGCCCGGCTGATGCTGGCGACTTTCTTTTTGTTCGGTTCTCCGGAGCCGGCTGCGATATTCGCCGCCTTTTTCAGAAGGATGGCGGCCGGAGGAGACTTGGTGATGAAGCTGAAACTCTTGTCCTTATAAACTGTGATAACGACGGGGAGGATATCCCCGGACTGCTTCTGCGTCGCGGCATTGAACTCCTTGCAGAATTCCATGATGTTGACGCCGGCCTGTCCGAGCGCGGGTCCGACCGGCGGAGCCGGATTGGCCTGCCCGGCCTGGATTTGCAGCTTAAGTGTGGTCGCAACCTCTTTTGCCATGGGAAGAATCTTTCGTATTCGCTGAAATTTGTCGTCTGCTCGCTGTGGTTACTCGAAATCGAGAGGCTGGATCAGGCTCTCTCCACCTGCCAGTATTCCAAATCTACGGGTGTCGCCCGGCCAAAGATGCTGACAGAAACCCGCAACTTGCCCTTGTCCGGATCGATTTCTTCCACCACGCCGTTCTGGCTCTCAAAAGGTCCGTCGGCCACCTTGACGGTCTCACCCACCTCAAAGGCGATTTTCGGGGTCACATGTTCTTCGCGCTCCTTGATCTGCGCGAGCATGCTGTTGACCTCCGCCTGCTTCATCGGGATCGGCTTGTTGTGCTTGGTCCCGGCAAAATTAATCACCCCGTTGGTTTCCCGAATAAAATACCAGGTCTTATCCACCAGATCATTATTTTCATCAATGAGGTGCATGTTCACGATGATGTAACCCGGGTAGAATTTGCGGGTGGTTTCCGTCTTACGCCCGCGCTTGATTTCCGAAACACGTTCGGTGGGGACAAGGACTTCGAAGACATAATCTCCCATCTCCTCGGTTTCGATGCGCTTCTGGATGTTATCGCGCACTTTCTGCTCCTGTCCGGAGAGAACGTGAACGACATACCACTGGTCTCGAGGTGATGGAACTTGGGCCATTTTTCCTGAGCTGGAAGGTTGTGTGAGGGAAGAGGACAATTTTAGAATGGATGCCGGAGGTGTGACTCTTTCAGAGGGTCAAAAGGGTGACCACCTGAAGCATGATAAAATCCCAAAAGGCGACGTAAGCGCCCAGCAAGAGCATCGCGATGAGCACCACCACCGTGGAATCGGAGAGTTCTTTATATTTCTTAAATCCTTTCTCTTTCGGATCCCAAGGCCAGGTGGCTTTCTGCAGCTCCACCTTCACCTCACCGAAAAACTTTGAAATTTTTTCAAACATGGACTGACTGGATGGCGGAGGAGCTCGGGGAGGATCTGCGTGTCTGTGTCGATCGGGGCTTATGGGGTGGACGATGCGGGACGGAGAGCCTGGTGCAAGGCCGGCGGCCTGGTCATCCCCTCCTTCCCTCATGAAACCTTGCGGTTCATGGCAGGTCAGGAGGGACTCGAACCCCCAACCAACGGTTTTGGAGACCGCTACTCTACCAATTGAGCTACTGACCTAAGAAAACGCACCGAACTCAGTCACCAAACCCTTAATCCCGCTGAATTCAAGTGCTATCTATTTGGGTATCCTTTCCAATCTGTTCCTCTTGAAGCCGGAGAAACCCGCCGTCCCAAATGGGCCGGCGGGTTCTTCGAACCGGTAAAAGGCTGACTAAGTATTTCTCTTCCAGGCTATGGGCCGCCTCAGTCGAGAATTTCGGCGACGCGTCCGGCCCCCACAGTGCGGCCACCTTCACGGATGGCGAACCGAATCGTTTTCTCCATGGCGATTGGGGTGATCAACTCGACCTCCATCGAGATGTTGTCACCCGGCATCACCATTTCGACACCATCGGGCAATTTAATGGTTCCGGTCACGTCCGTGGTACGGAAGTAAAACTGGGGACGATAGTTGCTGAAGAATGGGGTGTGCCGCCCGCCTTCATCCTTGCTCAGGACGTAGACTTCGGCTTTGAACTTTTTGTGCGGCGTAATCGAACCCGGTTTGGCGATCACCTGGCCACGTTCAATTTCGTCTTTCTTAATTCCGCGCAGGAGGAGCCCGACATTGTCCCCAGCTTGACCTTCGTCGAGCAATTTACGGAACATCTCGATGTCAGTCACCGTGGTCTTCGCCGTGTCGCGGATGCCGACGATTTCGATTTCTTCCATCTTCTTGACGATCCCGCGCTCGATCCGGCCAGTGGCCACCGTACCACGACCTTCAATCGCGAACACGTCTTCGACGGGCATCAGGAAGTCCAAGTCCACCGGGCGCTCCGGAATCGGGATGTATTCGTCCACCGCGGCGACCAGCTTCAGGATATTTTCTTTTTCGGTGGCATCGCCTTCCAGGGCCTTGAGCGCGGATCCCTTGACGATGGGGATATCGTCTCCGGGAAACTCGTATTGGGTGAGGAGGTCGCGCACTTCCATTTCGACGAGGTCGAGAAGTTCGGGGTCATCCACCTGGTCGGTCTTATTAAGGAAAACCGTGATCGCGGGGACGCCCACCTGGCGCGCGAGGAGAATGTGCTCCCGGGTCTGGGGCATGGGCCCGTCCGCGGCGCTCACCACCAGGATCGCTCCGTCCATCTGCGCCGCGCCGGTGATCATGTTCTTCACATAGTCCGCGTGTCCCGGACAATCGACATGGGCATAGTGACGGTTTTCGCTTTCATATTCGACGTGCGCCGTGGAAATAGTAATGCCACGCTCTTTTTCCTCGGGCGCGGCGTCGATCTCGGCGTACCCCTTCTTCTCAGCAAAACCTTTGTCTGCGAGGGTATTCGTGATCGCAGCCGTCAATGTGGTCTTACCATGGTCAACGTGGCCGATGGTCCCCACATTGACATGCGGTTTCGTTCTCTGAAATGCTTCTTTAGCCATGGGATCAGGATCTCCTTCTTAAATAAGCGAGCGCTTGTGGCTCGAGGGGCTGCTGGTTTCTTTCTAGGTTTCTTCTAGGTTGATTTGCTGTTCTGGAGCTCTTGATGGGATTTGAACCCATGACCTCTTCCTTACCAAGGAAGTGCTCTACCCCTGAGCTACAAGAGCAAAAATTTTTAGAATAAAGAGCGTTTCTTGATTCTAAAACTTCTTACTCCGCTTCGGGAAATCAGGGCAGCGTCACCCGCGGAAATGGTGCAAAATCCCCAAACCCAGCGCACGATCAACCCTTTTCGAACGAAGCGAGCCAGAACCTAGCAAAAAGGCTTTCGGTGTCAAAACAAAACTGCCCAAAAAAATGCAAAATTTCCGGGGTCCCCCACGGCCCCATGACCAGCCTCCCCAGCCCTTGACTGCCAAGCACTTACTCCCGCCGAAATTCCTCGCTGAATCGCTCGATCGAGAGGGCCCGGCCCTCCCCGGGGTCCACGTCCACCAGGGCCCCGCACAGCCGCACATCCCCCCGGGCCACCGGAAAATTCGTCGGCATGCTGGTCCGAAACCGCTTCAGGACCCCCTCTATCTGCCGGCCCAGAATCGATTCGATGGGCCCACACATCCCTGCGTCACACAGGAAAGCCGTGCCCCCGGGGAAGATCCTCTCGTCGGCCGTCTGCACGTGGGTATGGGTGCCCACCACCGCCGCCACCCTCCCGTCGAGAAAGCGCCCCATTGCGATTTTTTCGCTGGTGGTCTCCCCGTGGACATCAACGAAGATCACTTGCGCCCCCTCCTCGCGAAGCCGCGCCAGCTCCCGATCCATGGCCTCGAAAGGATTCTCGAGGATGGGCCTCGTGAATGTCCGGCACTGGACATTTACCACCGCGATCCGGGCTTTGGCGGAGTCGAGCACCACCGACCCCTGACCCGGTGTCTCTCCGGGATAATTAACAGGCCGTAACAATCTCGGCTCCGTATCAATGTAGGGGACGATCTCACTCTGATCCCAAATGTGATCCCCGGAAGTGACCACGGCCGCTCCGGCCCGCAATAGATCGATGCAAATTTTGGGGGTGATGCCACGCCCGCCTGCGGCGTTCTCTCCGTTGACGATGATAAAATCGAGACTCAGCTCTTTCTTAAGCTCAGGAAGTCGTTCGATGACGGCTTTCCTCCCAGGTTCCCCGACGATGTCGCCCAGAAAAAGAATTCGAAATCTCTCGTTCGTCTCGTCCACGCGCTTCTATAATTCCAAGCAGTTCCCGTTCCGGCGGGATTTCTTAGAAATGATGAAAAGCCGTAGACGGGTCCATCAAATAATGGTCTTTCTCCGCGGGCATTCACGGCATCCCGGCGCCGGTCTTGGCCGCGCTCTCCTCACTGCCTTACTCTTTGTCACGCCCTCCCTCGTAGATGCGAAGGATCAACGGGCTTCGATTTACGAGGTGAGTCCCACCGGGCAGCCGCCCAAGTGGGCTCAACTCGATCCTTATCAGCGTTGTCTGACTCGCTCCGAATTCCTTCGCCTCCTCAATCGCATCTATGCCCCGGACCAGGCTTACAAGTCTTCCATCAAGATCTCCCCTGACCACGTCGACATCAAGCGCTCGGCGCATGGAAGCCCGTCCCTGGTCCACCGTCTTGAGTTCGCACCGAGCGCAGATGAAAAAGCTACCCCCTCGGTGACCCCTTACTGGCGCCCCGCCGCCGCACTTCCTAAATCTCCGCCACGGACCCAGCCACTCCAGGGCCTCCGCATCGCGCTCGATCCAGGTCACATCGGCGGGCGCTGGGCCCGCATGGAAGAACGCTGGTTCCGCATTGGAAACGAACCCCCGGTCAAAGAGGGAGAACTCACGCTGAAAGCAGCCGAGGTTCTCAAACCCAAGCTCGAAAAGCTCGGCGCCGAGGTCACGGTGATCCGGACCGGGCTCAAACCCGTCACCAAGAAGCGTCCGGAGGACTTCGAGGAACTCGCCCGCGAATCTCTTGTCGCCGCCGGCTTCGATCCCCCCCGTGAGTCCTACGAGGATCTCCCGCGCTGGTCCCCGGACAAGCGACTCACCGTCCAATGGCAAAGCGAGGTGTTTTTTTATCGCGCCCGGGAAATCCGCGACCGCGCCCGTATCATCAACCGCAAGATCAAGCCCGATCTTGTCCTCTGCCTGCACTTCAACGCGGAAAAATGGGGAGATCCCCGAAATCCCACCCTCATCGATAAGAATCATTTCCATGTCCTGCTCAACGGCACCTACAGCCTTGAGGAATTAAGCCGCGACGACATCCGATTCGAAATGTTGCTCCGCATCGTGCAGGGCACCCATCGCGAGGAGATCCCGCTCTGTGCAGCGGTGGCTCGGAGTTTTACGCGGAGGACCGGGCTCGAGCCTTATG
This sequence comes from Verrucomicrobiales bacterium, assembly GCA_024638765.1. GTDB lineage: Bacteria > Verrucomicrobiota > Verrucomicrobiia > Verrucomicrobiales > DEV007 > JAHEJT01. The sequence continues at coordinate 12,604 of JAHEJT010000016.1, read as the reverse complement.
TCTATCCGGGAAAAAACGCCCGGCGCATCAACGACAATCCCTACGTGTTCGCGCGCAATCTTCTCGCCAACCGCACTTACCTCTGCCCGGTGATCTTTCTCGAGCCCTACGTCATGAACAACAAGGAAGTCTACCGGCGCATTCAGAATGCATCGGAAGACTCACCTACTATCTTCGAGGAATATGCGGACGCCGTCGCCAAGGGATTGAGGGCTTACTATACGAGCCGCCGCATGGAGCCGGAGGACCCGGTAGAGCCGGCCCCCGGAGAGTGATCAAGAATCAGGATCGCCGGATGCTTTGCGAAGCGAAGTCCCGACGAAGTCGGGAACAACTCAAACCACCATGATGCTCATCGCCGGCCTCGGCTACCTCGGAGAAGCCCTCGCCGACCGCCTCCACGAATCGGGCGAGGAGGTCGCCGGCCTGACCCTGTCCCCGGAATCCGCCGCAGCTCTCGACGCCGCCAAGCCGTTCCCTGTGTTCGCCTGTGACATCTCGAGCGCGGACGACATCCGCACATTAAAGTCCCGCATCTCCGGCCCCCAGTCTGTAATCCATTGCGCGAGTTCCGGCCGCGGTGGCGCGGATGTTTACCGCGCCGTTTATCTCGAAGGCGCACGCAATCTCCTCGAGATTCTTGAACCCGGAAAGCTTCTATTCACCTCGAGCACCAGTGTCTACGCTCAGCGCGGCGGGGAAACCGTCACCGAGGACTCCCCCGCTGCCCCGGATCGCGACACCGGACGAATCCTGCGCGAGACGGAAGACCTCGTCCTAGCGGGCGGCGGTATCGTCGCCAGGCTTGCCGGTATTTACGGCCCCGAACGCTCCGTGATTCTGAAAAAATTCCTCGCCGGTGAAGCGGTCATCGAGGACGACGGCGCGCGCCATCTGAACCAGGTCCACCGGGACGACATCGTGAGCGCTGTAATCCTCCTCCTGAATTCCCCCGAAGCCCCCGGTCACGTTTATAATGTCTGTGACGACGCGCCCCTTACCCAGAAAGAATGCTACGCGTTCCTCGCCGGACATTTCGAAAAACCGCTCCCGCCATCCGGCCCCCGCGACCTCAATCGCAAACGCGGCTGGACTGACAAGTGCATCTCCAATGCCAAGCTAAAAGGCCTGGGGTGGAAGACGTGCTATTCCAGCTTCAAGGATGCCATCCTCCGAGATGCGGCACTGGTTCCTTCAATCACCCGGCAGCTCTAGGCGCGCGCCCGGCTCAGCCCACCTCGACCGCGGACCGCTCCGGGCGCGAGCGCGACTCCAGGTGCGGCAGCACCTTGTCCAGGCATGCGTCCGCGGTGATCCCATATTTTTCGCGTAGAATGGAAACCTTGCCGTGTTCAATGAATTGGTCCGGCCAGCCGACGCGCTCGACGGGAATATTTATTCTCGCATCGTTGATATGTTCGATAAGCGCACATCCGAAGCCGTTGTGCAGCACGTGATCTTCGAAAGTGCAAATAACCGCACAGTTTTTGGCATAGTGCTCGACGCACTCTGCGTCCAAGGGTTTGATCCAGCGCGGATTGATAAGGGCCACGGAATATCCTTTCTCTTCGAGTTTCTCCCTGGCTTCCTCGGCAAGCTCAAAGAGATTGCCCAAACCGAAGAGGGCCACATCTTTGCCGTCGGCGACAACCTCGGCTTTGCCGATTTCAAGGAGTTCCGGCGTGCTCTTGGGACTCGCGCCAACCCCGGCTCCACGCGGATAGCGGATCGCGCTGGGGCCACCGTCGTAATTTGTCATCGTCCAGAGCATATCCGCGAACTCATCCTCGTCCTTCGGCTGCATGAGCACCCAGTTAGGCAGATGCCGAAGATATCCAATATCGAAAAGGCCGTGATGCGTGGGGCCGTCGTCTCCGGATAATCCCGCGCGATCCATGCACAAACGGACCGGGAGATTCTGAATGCCGATGTCGTGAATCGCCATGTCGTAAGCCCGCTGGAAAAAGGTCGAGTAAATCGTGAGGAAAGGTTTAATCCCCTGGGTCGCCAGTCCGCACGCGAACAGTGCCGCATGTTCCTCCGCGATCCCCACATCGAAATAACGCTCCGGGATTTCCTTTTGAAAATGCACCAGGCCGGTGCCATTTGGCATCGCAGCCGTTATGGCGACGACCTTTTCGTCATCCTTCGCGTAGCGGGCCACGGTCTCGGCAAAGATCTGGGAATAGGTCGCCTGCCCGGAGGGCGGCGTTTCCCCGGTTTCGGTCTTGTAAGGCCCAAGCCCGTGAAACTTCATCGGGTTTTCCAGGGCGGGTTTATAACCCCGGCCTTTCTCGGTAATGATATGAAGGAGAACCGGGTCTTCCTGTTCCTTGAGAAACTCGAAGGTCTTGATCAGCAAAGGAAGGTCGTGACCATCGATAGGGCCGTAATAGCGAAGGCCGAATTCCTCGAAGATAACGCTCGGCAAGAGCAGGCTCTTGGCGCTTTCTTCGACTTTGGCCGCCAGCTTACGCACGGACTTACCCATCAGTTTCTCCACGAAGGCCGCGGCTTTCTCATGAAGATGCGCGTAAGCGCTATGGGTTTGCAGTTCGTTTAGGTAACGCGCAATGGCGCCGACATTGGGCCCGATTGACCATTCGTTGTCGTTTAGGACGACAATGAACTTCTTGGTGGCCGAGGCGATGTTGTTGAGCGCCTCGTAACTGGGTCCGCAGGTGAAGGCGGCGTCGCCCGCCACCGCGACTACCTGTTCGTCACTTCCATTGAGATCCCGCGCCGCAGCCATGCCCAGCGCGGCGGACAGGGCCGTGCCGGCGTGACCGGCACCGTAAGCATCGTGTGCGCTCTCGGATCGCAACAGGAACCCGTTAAGTCCCTGGTATTGCCGGATGGTGTCAATCCGATCCCATCGCCCCGTGAGCATTTTGTGCACATATCCCTGGTGACTCACATCGAAGACAAACTTGTCTTTCGGAGTCTCAAAAACCCGGTGCAATGCCAAAGTCAATTCCACGACACCCAGGTTGGGCCCGAGGTGTCCCCCGGTCTTCGAAAGGCAATCGATGAGAACTTCGCGGATGCGCTGAGCCAGCAGGGGAAGATCTTCCTCGGGGAGACTCTTGACGTCGACAGGGGATCTCACCTCCGGCAGGGGGAGACCGCTTCCTGGAGAGGAATCCTCCTCCGGGCTCTCATTCTCCTCAGGCATTCTCTTCAGAGTAATCGGGCTTCATCGCTATCGTCGCCGGGATCATCTGAGGCCTCACTCTCCTCGTCCGACTCAAAAGGCGTCAATTTAAAATCATCGCCTTCGGCCTCCTTGGCAATCAATTCGATCTTCTTCTGTGCCGCCGCGATGCGGCTCTGACAAATCTTCAGCAACTTTGTGCCCTCCTCGTACTTTTTGACCAGATTATCCAGGGGCAGCTTCTCGGATTCCATCGATTCGACGATCGATTCCAACTGCTCCATGGCCTTTTCAAAAGGCACCTCGGTATCCCGCGCCTCAGCGCTCGACGGACCGGACTGTTTTTTGGCTGCCATATTTCTGCGGATGAACACGGCCACGAAGGGGGCGCGCATTCATACTTGTCCCGCCGGGCCCGCGCAAATTCAAGAGTTAAAACGAGAGATCGCTCTTCCCGGCCGACTCCAGGGCTTGTTCCAAAACTCGACTGGCCGCGGATGTGTTCTATGAAAGCTTGGAAATCAGGCACTGCTTCGAAGCGCAAGGAAAGTGAAATGCGGCTCTTTTATCCCGCTTACAGCGAGCTCTGCGTTATCCTTCCGCTTCGCTCCGGCGATTGGCGAGCCGCGCCGCGGCCGTGGCAGTCCCGTCTGCCTTCGTTTTCGCCTGGCTTTGTGGCTAGTTCTCCGCTTCCTCCGGATTCTTGAGCCAGCGGCGGCTGTCCGAGTAGAAAAACGACTGGTTGCTGGTCGGCATGGGGGTGGCGAAGGGAAACGCGAAATCCGGATCGATGACATCGACCTGGAACTTGAACATCTCTCCGCGAAGGATCAGGCGCGCCCACTCGCCATATTCACCGCGCATGATCTGGGTTCCCAGACGCGCGTTGGTGGTCATGGGAGTCAGGAACACGCCTGCGAAGGGAGTGCCGCGCTGCTTTCCATAAGTGCCGAGATCCTCAAACTGATCCTGGGTCGAGGGCAGCCACATCGACATGCGATCGGCATACCAGGCCACCGCCCACGGGACATCGCTGACGATAATTTCATTTTCCTCCGTCCAATCACCCAGCCGTGTGATACCCGCGGGAATATACGGCGGCCAGTGGGGCAACCCCTTGGTGCGCACCCCGCGCGAGATCCTTTGCGGCGTGGTCAACAGCAGGGGCGCCGCGCTCAAGATGATGACAAGGATAAAATGGCCATTGCGGACCATGGGGTAATGCGCGGGGAGACCGAGCCGCGTCCATAACACGGACAAGAAAGCGAGACCGTATCCCGTCATCAGCGGAACAAACAGCAGATGCAACTGGTTGGAGTCCAGTACCGCTCGCTCGTGCCCGAAGAGCGAAGTAAGGCCAAATATCGACATAGCCAGAACGGCGGGGAGCCACATCAAAAATACTGCCCAGCGGAAGGATGCAATTTCCGGCCTTCGAAACGGATGCAGCAGACTGAGAAAAAACATGGGCGCCACCACGATACCGCCAAGCAGCAGATGGAGTTTTTCCAATTGCCGCAGGGAACTTATGATCAACTTGGTGGGCATACCGTCGGTTGGCAGAGGGTCGTTCTCCGGATCGAAGTTTCGCATCACCACGCCTTCGGTCCCGCCAGCCAACCCGTTGTAAAGACCGTAAATCCCCGATCCCAGCGGGCTGCCCGATACCGATACGTTTCGGATGAACCAAGGCAGGACAATGATTGCAAACACTCCGATCACCAGGAATGCCGTCAATCCCCGTGGCCTGAAGGAAAACGCCACGTAAACCACCAGCCCGAGAAAGAGCCACACCGTCATCCAATGCGTCAGGGTGAGCAATCCCATGAATCCGCCGCAAAGTCCCAGCCATAACAACGGTGATCTCGATGCCTGCGCGCTCTCCAGGGCTTGATATAGAAAATACAATGCAAACATGAAGAGAAAGAGCATCAGCATCTGAGGAAGCCCGCTCCGGGCGTAATCCCAGAAAAACTCAGACAAGAGCATAAGCAACGCGGCGACACCCGCGATGCGCGCATCGAAAATTCGCGCCAAGAGCAGGTAGGAGACGCCGATTGAAGAAAGAAAAAGCAGCGTCGAGACCAGCGCTACGATCCGGTCCAGAAAATAGATGTTCGCGTTGCGGTCGAATTCCCACTTGGACTGAAACATCTTCAGAAAGAGGGAATTCAACAGGGGATTCAGCGGGGCGTGATAGGTATCTTGAAACCCCGCCAGGGGCACAAGCTCATCCTTTAATTCTTTGCCCCGGTTGATTTGATAGAGTGCGAGCGGCCGAATCGTCTTGGTCTCAAACCCGTTGCCCCTTGCGATCTCCCGGGCGATCTGCGCCTGGTCCATTCCTTCGGGCACCGATAGACCCCGGAAATCGATAAAGAGGTAGAAAATCGTCAGCCACAGGAGCATCACAAAATACCCCACCCGGCGCACCTTCACCGCGGCGCCCGTCTCTCCGCCCCTATTAAAATATCCGCTGCTCTCTGCCATTGATCAATTCGGGCCCTGAGCCCGAGGCCCAAGCTGTGATTAGCGAACAATCACGAATTAATCAAGAGTTCCGGATTATTTATCAATCCTCCGTTTTATCTCAGTCTCCCCCCGTTTCTTCTCCCTCCTTGAGCTCTTTGAGCTTTCTTTGCAGGGTGCGGCGGCTGATCCCGAGCAGTTTGGCTGCCTCCGTCCGGTTGGAATCCGTCAGTTCCAGCGCGCGCCGCATCAACGCGCCCTCCACCTCCTGCAGGTTCAGATCGCCGGGTCCGGCCTCGGAGAATCCCCCATCCCCACCGGAACGCCCTCGCTCTCTCCGCGCTCCCTCTCGCACCCCCATCGGCAAATGCCGGGGCGTAATCTTGGACCCGTTGGACATCACCACCCCGTGCTCGATCGCGGTGCGCAGCTCACGCACATTACCCGGCCAATCGTGATTCTGTAGACACTGCATCGCCTCGTCGGAAATCGCGTCCACTTTCTTACTATTCTCCTCGGCAAACTCCTTCAAGAACACCTGCGCCAGCAACACCACGTCATCCTTTCTCGCCCTCAGAGGCGGCATCATGATTCTAACGACATGCAACCGGTAAAACAGGTCCTCACGAAATTTTCCTTCCGCGACTAATTCTTCCAGGTTGCGATTCGTTGCGGCGATCACCCGCACATCGACCGCAATAGGAGTATTCCCGCCGACCCTCTCGATCGTTCTCTCTCCGAGAGCGCGCAACAACTTGACCTGCGTCCCCGGATCGATCTCCCCCACTTCGTCCAGGAATAGCGTTCCCCCGTCCGCTTGCTCGAATCTTCCGATCCTCTTATCGGTCGCGCCCGTGAATGCGCCGCGCTCGTGACCAAACAATTCGCTCTCCAGCAGCTGCTCGGACAGAGCGGCACAGTGCACGATAACCAGCTTGGATTTGGGTCGGCCGCTCAGGTTATGGATCGCATGCGCCACCAACTCTTTCCCGGTCCCGCTCTCCCCCTCAATCAATACCGTTGCCCGCGTTGGCGCCACCTGCTCGACCGCCTCGAGGACTTCGACCATTTGCGCCGACTTACCGAGAATGCTCGCGGTGGAGTACTGCTTTTCGACCTGCTTCTTAAGCGCTTTGTTCTCGGTTTCGAGATGCCGGCTCCGCAGCGCCCGCTTGATGGTGATCTCCAGCTCATCGAGGTTCAGCGGTTTCGTGACAAAGTGATAAGCGCCCCGCTTCATCGCTTCGACCGCCGTATCCACAGATCCATAGGCCGTCATCATGATGCAAATCGGCGGCTTGGAACTCTTGAGCGCTTCCTCAATCAACTCCATCCCGTCCTCACCTCCAAGCCGCAGATCGGTCACCATCACCTCCACACTCTCGCTGCGCAGCACCTCTCTCGCTTCGGATCGATTCGCCGCTACGTAAACGTCGAACTCATCCTCCAACGACATCCGCAGCCCTTCCCGGGTGTGCTTCTCGTCGTCCACGATTAACAAAGTCGTCTCTTTTTTTGCCGGTTGCATCGGGGCTTCACTGCGTCCAGAGTCCATTACTTTTCAACCACCCTCCCCTTGGCCTTCTTGGGCGGCCGCTTCGGCAATTCCTCCACCGCCTGTCCCGGCCCGGTTCCAGCCCCGGCGCCCGCGTCAGTCTCGCCCGCAGGCGGCAGAAACCGCATCTGCTTCTGCACGGTCGGCAGATAAATCGTCACAACGGTCCCCCGCCCTTCCCTGCTCTCCACTTCCAACTCACCCCCGTGCTCGCGGACAATGCGCCGCACAATCAATAATCCGAGGCCGGTGCCCGAACGCTTGGTGGTGAAATACGGTTGGAACAAGTTGCCCATGTTCTCCGCGCTGATGCCCAACCCGTCATCCTCGAATCGCATCAAGACGTTGTATTGATCGCGTGAACTGCTGATTTTCAGCGAGCCCTCGGTCCCTATCGCCTGCGAGGCGTTCTTCACCAGGTTGTAAATCGCCTGCTTCATCTGATCGCGATCCAACGGCATCATCGGCAAGGCGGCTCCCAGCTCCAACTCCAGGCGCACCCGCCGGTCTTTCAATTCGGCATCGAGAAATCCCAGCGACTCTTCGATCAACGCGTTCACATCCGTCAATTCCAGGTGCGGCTCGTGCGGCCGGATCGCTCCAAGAAATTGCGAAACTATGAAATCCAATCGCTTGATTTCACTCAGGGAGGTGTCCAGCAACTCATCAATCGCTTCCCGCGCCTCGGCAGGCAGCTTCGCCATCTTGCGCCGCGCCAGCTGCAAATGAATATTCAGAGAGTTCAATGGATTGCCGATCTCGTGCGCGACACCGGCCGCCAGCATCGTCAGCGCCGTGAGTCGCTCGGATTCTATGCGCTCCTCAGTCAGTCTCCGATCGCGCGTCAGATCCCGCACGATCATCACGTACCCGAGAACTTCCTGCTCCCCCCCCTCCTCACCTTCGATGGGCGCCAGGTAAAAATTCAGGTATCGGTTCTCCGGATAGAAAACCTCCAGGTCCCGGCTGACGGTCCGGTCCGCCCGCGCCAGCGCATCCCACTCCAGCCCGCGGATCTTTACGCCCACCTCTTCGCCGAGAGCTTCCTCCTGGCTCAATCCAAAGAGCCGGCAGGCCGCCCGATTGACGTAGGTGATCGTCCCGCCCGGATCGAGCACCACCACTCCCTCCTGGAGCGCATCGAATACCCGCTCCAGGAAGCCCTTCTCCTGGAGCAGCCGCAGCAAGTAATTCTGCACTTCCTCGGGCTCGACCCGGTCGAGCCGCTCGATCAGCTTCTGGAGAAAACCCGTCTTCATCCTATTTCCCGCCCGGCGGGGAAATTGCGTTTCCGACGCCGCCCGCGAAGCCTTAGAATCGCCTCATGAGCAGCCATCTACTCGTCCTCAGCACCTTTCCCGACGCCGAGACAGCGCGTCAAATTGGCACATCCCTCGTCGAAAAGCAACTGGCCGCCTGCGTCAATATTTCCCTCACCGTCGAGTCGATTTACCGGTGGAAAGGCACGATCGAGCGCCAGCAGGAAGCGCTGGCCCTCATCAAGACGACCGCCGCCAAATACCCTGATCTCGAGGAGACCCTCCGCGATCTCCATCCCTACGAAGTGCCCGAGATCGTGGCCCTGGAAATCGCCCGCGGCTTCCCGCCTTACCTATCGTGGCTCACTGAATCCACGCGCGCCGGTGAGTCGGAGTCGTAATTATCCGTCAGGCTCTCGGGTGGAAACGGCGGTGCACTTTTTTCAACCGTTTCTCGTCGACATGAGTATAAATCTGCGTGGTCGAAATATCCGCGTGCCCGAGCATTTCCTGAATAATGCGGAGATCGGCCCCGTTTGAAAGCAGGTGCGTCGCAAAGGAGTGGCGCAGCATGTGCGGATGAATTTGTTCCTCCATGCCGGCCGCGCCTGCCCGTTCCCTCAAAATCTGCCAGGCGCGCTGAGTGGTCAGCTTCCCTCCACGGACGGATAAGAAGACCTCGCTTCCGGTGCGCGGCTTCACCAGCTTCGGACGCTCATGCTCCAGATAGCGTTCCATGGCTTCGATGGCTTGTTTCCCGACCGGGACCAGACGCGTCTTGTTCCCTTTGCCGGTCACGCGAATCACCCCTTCCTCGAGGTCAAGATTTTCCAGGCGGGAGTTCACCAGCTCGGAAATGCGCAACCCGCTGGCGTAAAGCAATTCGATGATGGCGCGGTCGCGGAGATCCAGCGGCTTCTTTCCCTGGATGGACTCGATTAACTTCCGGACTTCAGGCTCGTTCAAAGTATCCGGCAGATAGCGTTCGACTTTTGGAGACGTGAGAAACTCGGCCGGATCCTCCTCGATGACTCCCCTTGCCTGGAGATGCCGGAAGAAAATCTTGAGCGCGATTATTTCCAGGCGGAGGCTGGCGGCCGAAAGACCCCGGGCGCGTTCCCGGCCCAGGTATGCTGTGAGATCCTGCAGTTGCACCTCGCGGGGCCGGCGCTCACCGCGATCCTCCGCGGCCCACTTGCCGAATCGTTCCAGCGTCATGCGCGTCGAGTGCTGGTAATTCTCCGACAATCCCCGTTCCGTCGCCAAATAGAGAATAAATTGATCAATCTCGCGCTGCATCCGGCCTTATTTGGTAAATTACCACCGACCGCACTTGTTTACAGGGGAAAAAGCTGTTTAGTTTTGCCGCTGCCTTCCCGAACTCAGCGAAGATGCCAAAAGTCTATATCAAAACCTATGGCTGCCAAATGAACGAGCGTGACTCGGAGCAGGTGGCCCGAATGTTTCTGGAGCGAGGGTATACCGTCACGGGTGAAGAGCGGGAGGCGGATGTCATTCTCATCAATACCTGCAGCGTCCGCGATCAGGCGGAGCAAAAGGCGCTCGGGAAAATGGGGATGCTGGGCCATTACCGAAAACAGAATCCCCGTATCGTTTACGGATTTCTCGGATGCATGGCGCAAAGCCGCGGCGCCGATCTTATTGCAGAAACCCCGCACGTGGACTTGGTGGCGGGCACACAAAAATACCATCGCGTTGTCGATCACGTCGAAACGATCATGCGCAAGCGCGAGGGCCGCCGCATGGACGATCTCCGGATTGCGGTCGTCGATACCGATGCAGAAGAAGACTCCCAGAACACGATCCGGGACCATCTTCCCGAAAAACACCGCGCCACTGAATTCGTTTCCATCATGCAGGGCTGCAACATGAAGTGCAGCTTTTGTATCGTCCCTTACACCCGGGGTCCCGAGCGCGCCCGTCCCATCGCAGAAGTAGTCGCGGAAGTGCGCGCCCTGGTGGAAGAAGGGGTCAGGGAGGTCACCCTGCTCGGGCAGATCGTAAACCTCTATGGCCGCAATGAAATCCCGCGCATCGGAAATAAGAGCCCATTTGTCCAGCTGCTGGAAGCGATTCACGGGATCGACGGCCTTGAACGCATCCGTTTCACTTCGCCTCACCCCATCGGTTATCGACAGGATCTCATTGACGCCTTCACTTACCTGCCGAAACTCGCCGACCACGTCCATTTCCCGCTGCAATCCGGCTCCAACCGCGTGCTCAAGAGGATGCGCCGCCCCTATACTATCGAAAAGTTCGCCGACATCTGCGAACGCATGCGCCAAGCGCGCCCGGGCATCGCCATCACCACGGACATTATCGTCGGCTTTCCGGGAGAGACCGGGGAAGATTACCAGGCGACCCGTGCGGCGGTGCGCCTCGTCGACTTCGAGAACGCATTCATCTTCCGGTATTCGAAGCGTCGCGATACACCAGCGGCCGAAATGGATGATCAGGTGCCTGAGCGAGTGAAGGAAGAACGCAACCAGGACCTCCTCAAGCTCGTCAACGAAATCGCAATTGCAAAGAACCAGAATCTGGTGGGCCAATCCCTCGAAGTGCTTTGCGAGGGACCGAGCAAAACGAATGCGCGCCGCATGAGCGGCCGGACCCGCACAAATAAAATCGTAATCTTCGAGGGAGAAGCCGCGCGCGACGCCGGACGACTCATTCCCGTCAAAATCAGAGAATCCACCGGGTTCACGCTTTACGGAGAGGCCCTCCGCGCGAGCTAGCGCCACTACGACGGAAAATGTCTGCAATCTACGAATATTTTTACGAGACCATCGGCCTCAAGACCATGGGGATCGGGCTCGGAATGCTTCTCCTCGCAGCGTATTCTTACGCGCTCATTTCAGGATCAAGAGTCCGCGAGCGTCTCAAGAAGTTCCCACGGAATCGTAAGCTGGGCGTGATTCTCCTCGCGATCGATGCTGTCTGGGCGTTTCTGGTTATCAGTAACATGGACCTCGGCGAGTTCTTTACGATCCGGCGCACGATTCAATTTGCGATACCTGTCGCGTTCTTCCTGGTGATCACACAGGCCGACGAGTTTCTCGCGGTGCGCGCGCTCGGAGTTTTTCTGCTGCTGGCCGCCTGCCCAGTGCTGGAAGCGGCCTTTCTCGAGGAGCCAGCCAGCCGGATCTTGCTCCCGATTCTCGCTTACGCCTGTATCTTGAAAGGCCTTTTCTGGGTGGGCATGCCTTACCTGATGCGCGACGGCGTCGACTGGATCAGCGCCAACCCCGTGCGCTGGAAGGCCGCTTGTTCCGCGGGAGCCGCCTACGGTCTGGCGCTTCTCATCTGCGCCTTCGCGTTTTATTGAGGGGCGGCGCTGCGCGCCGAGTTATCGGTTAATGGTTAACCGGCGGGGGAGCACCTCTAGCGGCGGGGCAGCGCTCCACAAGTTCGCGAAGCGAAAATCCTGAGCCCCGCGTAGCGGGGGTAAATACCTGTTAACTAATATCTGATAACTGATAACTGTTCACGAAGTGAACCCCAACCCCCGCATCCTCGTCATCCGGGGAGGAGCCATCGGCGACTTTATCCTCACCCTTCCCGCCATCCAGATGCTGCGCGAAGGAATCCCCGGCGCAGAGATCGAAATTCTCGGATACCCCGCGATCGCGTCGCTGGCCAAAGAAGCGGGGATCGCCGACAACGTGCGCTCGATCGAATACGCCGGGATGGCGAACTATTTTAATCCTTCCGGCGTCCTCGATCCGGACTTGGTGCACTATTTTTCGGGATTCAATCTCGTGGTCTCCTATCTCTACGACCCGGATGGATTCTTCAAGGCGAACCTCGAAAGGAGCGGCGTCGAATCCCTGGTCACGTGCTCCCACCGCATTGATGAACAAGGGGCTCCGGCCGCGGCGCAGCTCGCCAGGCCCCTGGAACAGCTTGCGCTTTTCCTGGAGAACCCCGCCCCGGATCTGCCATTTTCACCCGAGACCCGCGCGCGGGCAGCGGAACTCCTCGGGCCCGACGCCGGCGAGGAAAACGAAAAGCCCCTCGCCATCCACCCCGGCAGCGGCAGTCCGCGCAAGAACTGGCAGGTCTCAGGGTGGAAAGAACTCACCTTGCACCTCGCGCGTCGTTATCCGCGGCGATCCCTGGTGCTTCTCTCGGGCGAAGCGGATCGTG